>CAJYIG010000387.1 GCA_913774725.1 uncultured Curtobacterium sp.
TTCAACGTGGTGAGCGCCTGGTGGGCGGAGGAGGCGCGCCAGTACGGCGGCATCTTCTCGGAGCACGACGACCGGTACGCGCGCACCGAGGAGTTCGTCCAGATCCTCAAGGGGCTGTGGTCGGAGACACCGTACTCGTTCTCGGGCGAGTACTACGACGTGCAGAACACGCACCTCGAGCCGAAGCCGCGCGTGACCCCGCGCATCTACGCCGGCGGTGAGAGCGAGGCGGGGAAGAGCTCGATCACGCGCTTCGCCGACGCCTACCTGACGCACGGCGGCACGGTGGACGAGCTCCGCACGAAGATCGCCGAGATGCGGCGCCGCCGCGAGGACGCGGGTGCGGCCCCGTTCGAGGCGTTCGGCATGGCCGCGTACGTGATCGTCCGCGAGACCGAGGAGGAGGCGCAGGCCGAGCTGGCGCGCATCACCGACGTCCGCCACGGGAAGGCGTACGAGTCGTACCAGGACTTCATCTCGAAGTCGCAGCTCGAGCACGTCCCGTCGCTCGAGGACTACTCGGTGTCGAACCGTGGCCTGCGCCCGGGCTTCGTCGGGACCCCGCAGCAGGTCGCCGACCGCATCCGCGAGTTCGAGGACGCCGGCGTCGACACCCTGCTGCTGCAGTTCTCGCCGCAGGCCGAGGAGATGGAGCGCTTCGGCGAGCAGGTCATCCCGCTCGTGCGTGCCGCCGTCCCAGCCGAGCCGGTCGCCTGATGGCGGTCGAGGACGACTGGGCGTTCGAGACGCGACAGATCCGGGCGGGCTACAAGGCCGATCCGGGCTTCGGCGCGAACGTGCCCCCGATCGCGCAGAGTGCGGGCTTCGTCTACCCCTCGGGCGAGGACGCCGCAGCCCGGTTCATGCTCGACGCGCCGGGTCACACCTACTCGCGGGTGAACAACCCGTCGGCGGCGGCGCTCGAGCGACGCGTGGCGGACCTCGAGGGCGGTGTCGGCGCGCTCGCGCTGGCGTCCGGCCAGGCGGCGACCTCGCTGGCGGTGCTCGGCGTCGCGCGCGCCGGTGCCCACGTCGTGTCGTCGGCGTCGCTCTACGGGGCGACCTACACGCTCTTCCACTCGACCCTGAGCGACCTCGGCATCTCGTTCACGTTCGTGCAGGACCCGACCGACCTCGACGAGTGGCGGGCCGCGGTCCGCCCGGAGACGCGGGCGTTCTACGGCGAGAGCATCCCGAACCCGCGCGGTGACGTGCTCGACTTCGCCGGGGTGGCCGGGGTCGCGCACGAGGCCGGCGTGCCGCTCATCGTCGACAACACCATCGCGACGCCGTACCTCGTCCGACCGATCGAGCACGGCGCCGACATCGTCGTGCACTCGGCGACCAAGTACCTCGCCGGCCACGGCAGCGCCATCGCCGGCGTCATCGTCGACAGCGGGAACTTCGACTGGGCGGCGCAGGCGGAGAAGTACCCGCAGCTCACGACGGTCGAGCAGTCCGGGTTCGCCGGCACGGCCTTCGCCGAGAAGTTCGGCCGCCGCGCGTTCATCCAGCGCACCCGCTCGAAGCTGTCCGCCGACCTCGGTCCGGCGATCGCGCCGTTCAACGCCTTCCTCGTGCTGCAGGGCATCCAGACGCTCTCGCTCCGGATGGACCGGCACGTGGCGAACGCGGCAGCGGTTGCCGCGTGGCTGGACGACCACGCGCAGGTCGAGCACGTGCACTACGCGGGCCTGCCCTCGTCGCCCTGGCACCACCTGCAGCAGCGCTACGTGCCCAAGGGTCCCTCGGCCGTCCTGGCGTTCGACCTGGCCGGTGGGGTCGCGGCGGGTCGACGCTTCGTCGCCGCCCTCGAGCTCTTCGACCACGTGTCGAACCTCGGTGACGTGCGGTCGCTCGTCGTGCACCCGGCATCGACGACCCACGTGCAGATGACCCCGGAGCAGCGCGCGGCCGCCGGCGTCGGGGAGGGCCTCATCCGCCTGTCGATCGGGCTCGAGCACGTGGACGACATCCTCGCCGACCTGGCACGGGGGTTCGCGGCGGCCGCAGCGGGATAGGTTGGGGGCATGACCTCGCTGGCCGCACCGACCCGCGTGCGGGTGCGCGCCCCAGGCAAGATCAACGTGTTCCTGTCCGTCGGTGCGCTGCAGGACGACGGCTACCACGACGTGGCGACGGCCTACCAGGCGGTGTCGCTGTACGAGGACGTCACCGCGGAGCCCGCCGACGACTTCTCGGTCCGGTTCACGGGGCCGATCGACACGAGCGCGGTCCCGACCGACGGATCGAACCTGGCGATCCGCGCCGCCCGACTCGTGGCCGAGGCCGCCGGGTACCGCGGCGGGGTGCGGCTCACCGTCGAGAAGCAGGTCCCCGTCGCCGGGGGGATGGGCGGGGGATCGGCGGACGCCGCGGCCGCGCTGCTCGCCTGTGACACCCTGTGGGGCACCGCGCTGGGGCGGGACGAGCTGCTGCGCCTGGCAGCCCGCCTCGGCGCCGACGTGCCGTTCGCGTTCGCCGGGGGCACCGCCGTGGGCACGGGTCGGGGCGACGAGCTCAGCCCGGCGCTGGCCAAGGGCGAGTTCCACTGGGTCCTCGCACTCAGCGACGACGGACTCTCCACCCCGGCGGTCTACCGCGCACTCGACGAGCACCGTGAGCGGTACCGCGCCGACATCCGTCCGGCACCCACCACACCGGTGGTCGAGGCGAACGTGCTCCAGGCACTCCGGGCCGGTGACGCAGACCTGCTGGCGGACTGCCTGCACAACGACCTGCAGGCGCCCGCGATGCGGTTGCAGCCGGGGCTGGCGACGACGATCGAGGTCGGCGAGAAGGCCGGTGCGCTCGCGGGCATCGTCTCGGGCAGCGGGCCGACGGTGGCGTTCCTGGTCGCGGACCGCGATGCCGCGCTCGAGGTGCAGGTCGAGCTCAGTGCCGCCGGGCTCGTGGCGGTCCGGGCGACGGGGCCGGTGCACGGCGCCCGCGTCGTGCACTGACGACCCGGGCACCGACGATCAGGTCGGCCGGGCCGCCGCGACTCAGTCCCGCACGAACTCGGTGATGACGACCCGCCCGGTGCGCCACTTCTGCTCGACGTGGAAGCCGTGCTCGGCGAGGACCTCGGTCGTCTCCGGCTGGATGTTCCGTGCCTTCGGGGTGCCGCCGACGAACCACACGGTGTCGATGTCGCCGAGGCGCGCCGGGATCGTCGATGCCAGGTCGCCGTTCTGGTTCCAGAGCACGCCCGTCTCGGCGCCGTCCTTCCGGATGCCCAGGTCGGTCATCCCCGTGAACGCCCAGGGGTACGAGACGCGGATGATCTCCGCCGTGGCTCCCGGGTGGCCGTAGACACTGCCGAACACGACCCCCTCGTTGGCGCCGGCGTTCGCGCCGCGTTCGGCGGCGATGATCGACGCGGCGTTCGCCCACGTCGAGTCCTGCTTCGCGCGGGGCGTCTTCACGTCGATCGCGCTCGGCACGCTGATGACCAGGAAGACCGCGAGCAGCGCCGCGATGAGCGCCCTGCGCCGCAGCGCCGTGACGGCGAGGGCGATGAGGAGCGCGACGAACGGCATGCTCAGCGACGCGTACTTGGGGGAGTACAGGTGTTTGCCGAGCGCCGTCGCGATGAGGAGCGCACCCGTCGGCAGGAGCGCCAGCGGCAGGGCGATCCGGACCGCCTGGGCACGCAGGAGGGCCCGCACGGTGGGGACCCGGCGGTGTGCGGCCACCAGCGCCGTGACGGCCCCGAGGACCAGGAGCGTCCACGCGACCGCGGCGTAGGCGCTGATGCCGCCGAACCACGCGGTGGCGAACACCTGGTCGGGGGTGCGGCGGGTGATGCCGGAGATCCACGCGACCTGCTTGGACTGATCCACGACCTCGAGCACCAGCGGTGACGCGAGCAGTGCGGCCGTTGCTGCCGCGACGACCCACCGCACGAGGACCATCCGGCTCACGAGCGGGCCGCCGGCTCCTGCGCCCCGGTTCCAGGTGCGGGACCGGCGCTCGGCCAGCCAGGTCCACCCCAGGGCGACCGCGTGCGAGACGACGGCGAGGGCGAGGTAGACGTTGAAGCTCACCGCCAGCAGGGCGAGCACGCCGTAGGCCACCCACCAACGGACGCTGGACGACGTCGACGCTCCGGAACGGGTCCGGCGGACGGCCGTGATGCCGACGAGGGTCAGGCCGACCGCGAGCGTCGTGACCGTGGCGTAGGGGCGGCCCTCGCCGGCGGCCCACTGCACGCGCGGCAGCGCGAGGAACGCCAGGCCCGCGACGATGCCGAGTCGTCGACCGCCCAGCCGGCGGCCCAGCGCGACGACGAGCCCGGCGGTGACGCCGATCGCGAGCGCGCTCGGGAAGCGCAGGGTGAACGGCGTGTACCCCACGAGCCAGAACCAGGCGTGGATGAGCGCGTAGTAGATGCCGTGCACCGCGTCCACGTTGTGGAGCTCGGCCCACAGCTGCGGCCAGCTGCGCGTGGCGCTGGTGACCGTCGCTGCCTCGTCGTACCAGAGCGACGGGACCCACGAGAAGAGCACCCCGCTGAGGACGCCCAGGGCGCCGACCGTGAGTTCCGGCGTGCGGACCGCGGCGATGCGCAGGGCCGTCGAGGCGGACCGCAGGCGGGTACGCACCGGCGCGACCCCGGCGGAGGCGGGGACGGTGATGGTGCCGGTCTGGGGTGCAGTCACGCACGCGACGGTAGCGGCACCGGCTGGGCAGGTGCCCGGTACCGGTGTCTCCTCCGTGAGAGTTCGCCATGCCGTAGGGTCACGGACACCATGACGACACTCCGCATCCGTGACGCTGCACGGTACCTCGGCGTCAGCGACGACACCGTCCGACGCCTCGTCGACGCCGGCACGCTGCCGCGGTCAGAGGACGCCGCCGGCCGCACCGTGGTCGAGGGACGCGACCTCGCCGCCCACGTCCGGGGTCGCGACGCCGGACTCGACGACCCCTCCGGCGTGCGCAGCTCGGCGCGGAACCGCTTCGTCGGCATCGTCACCGACCTGGTCGTCGAGGGCGTCGTCGCCCAGGTCGAACTGCAGGCCGGTCCGAACCGCGTGGTGTCCCTGATGACCGCCGAGGCCGTCCGCGACCTCGGGCTCGAGGTCGGCTCCGTCGCGGTCGCCTCGGTCAAGGCCACGATGGTCACCGTCGAGGTGCCGGACCACCCGGAGCGCGCACGATGACCACGCCCGAGCCGGGCGACCCCGCCGCGCTCGCCGCCAGACGGCGGACCACGTCGCGCACCGCTGCCCTCGACGGCGCCGGACAGCCCGCGCTCGACGCGCTCGCGGGCGCCCGCGTCCTCGTCGTCGGTGCCGGCGGCCTCGGTGCGCCCGTGCTGACCTACCTGGCCGGTGCCGGGCTCGGCCGCATCACGATCGTCGACCACGACACCGTGGACACGTCGAACCTGGCGCGGCAGACCCTGTTCGCCGCGGCCGACGTCGGGCGTCCGAAGGCCGAGTGCGCCGCCGAGCGGGTCCGGGGCGTCGATGCCGTCGTCGAGGTCGTCGCGCTGGCCGAGCGGTTCCGGCCCGAGCACGTCGCCGACCACGACGTCGTGGTCGACGCGGCGGACAGCGTCGAGGTCACCCGTGCGGTGTCGGACGCGTGCGCCGCCGCGGGCGTGCCGTTCGTCTGGGGGACCGCCCTCGGCTACGACGGGCAGGTCTCCGTCTTCCACGACGCCGCCGATGAGCCGGTCGACTTCCACGACCTGCACCCCGAAGCCCTGCCAGACGAGGGGTCGTGTGCCGCCGACGGGGTGCTGCCTGCGCTGTGCGGCGCGGTCGGGGCGGTGATGGCCGCGCAGGTCACCGCGCTCGTCGCCGGGCTCGGCGAACCGCTGCTCGGCCGGGTGCTCACCGTCGACGCCCGCCGCTGGCGCTGGACCGAGAGCCGGCTGCGTCGCGGTCCCGGATCGGTCCGTCCCGCGGCGCCGACGCTCGCGGAGCCACCGCGGATCGCCCCCGCCGAGCTGGCCCGACGGCTGGACGGCGGCGCCGGCATCGTGCTGGTCGACGTCCGCACGGACGAGGAGCGCGCGACCGGTGTCATCCCGGGTTCGCTGACCCCGGACGACCTCGGCGCGTCCGCTCCGGGCGAGGAGCTCGTCGTCGTGTGCGCGTCCGGGAAGCGCGCCACGGCGTGGGCGAGGCGGGCCATCGCAGACCGCGCGGACGGAGCGCCGCCCGTCACCGTGCTCGACGGCGGGATCACCGCTTGGCGTCAGGAGGGACGCCACACCACGCGCTGACCGCAGGTGCGGATAAGATCGACGCGTGAAGCCGCTCCTGCGTACCAGTTCCACGCTCGCGATCATCGTCGCCGGGCTGACCCTGGCCGCGTGCACGACCCAGCCCGCCCCGAGCGGCGCGACGGGCAGCGGCGCGACGGGCACGACGGCGAGCGGCACGGCCACCGGCAGCGCGGCCCCGACCGGGTCGATCACGGTGTTCGCGGCGGCCTCGCTGCAGCGCACCTTCACCGAGCTCGGGAAGCAGTACGAGCAGCAGCACCCGGGCACCACGATCGCGTTCTCGTTCGCGGGCTCGAGTGACCTCGTCTCGCAGATCCGCAACGGCGCCCCGGCCGACGTCTTCGCCTCCGCCGACGAGGCGAACATGGCGAAGCTCGCGACGACCGACCTGGCGACCGGCTGGCCCCGCGCCTTCGCCACGAACACCCTCGAGATCGCGGTCGCGCCCGGGAACCCCGAGCACGTCGCGGACCTCCGCGACCTCACCGCCTCCGACCTGCAGGTCGTCACCTGCGCCGCCCCCGTGCCGTGCGGCGCGGCGACGGCGAAGGTCGAGCAGGCCGCCGGCGTCGAGCTGCACCCCGTGAGCGAGGAGCAGTCGGTCACCGACGTCCTGGGCAAGGTGGAGTCCGGGCAGGCCGACGCCGGGCTCGTCTACGTCACGGACGTCGAGGGCTCCGGGGGGAAGGTCGAGGGCGTCCCGTTCGCCGAGTCGTCGGAGGCCGTGAACACGTACCCGATCGGCGTCCTCAAGGAGTCCTCGAACCCGGCGCTCGCCGCGTCGTTCGCCGCGTACGTCCGCTCCGACGCCGGCCGCGAGGTGCTCTCGCACGCCGGCTTCGGCGCTCCCTGACGACGACCACGATGCGCCAGCCGGAGCACACGACGCCGACGACCAGGACGTCCCGCGGCCACCAGCGGACCCCCGTGCCGTGGTGGCTGCCGGTCCCGGCGGTCCTCGGCGGGCTGTTCGTCGTCGTGCCCGTCGCGGCGATGGTCGGCCGGGTCGACTGGTCGTCCTTCGTCGCCCTGGTCACGTCGCCCGCGTCGACCACCGCACTCGGGCTGAGCCTCGGCACCGCCGCGGCGGCCACCGGCGTCTCGTTCGTCCTCGGCTACCCGCTCGCCGTGCTCTTCGCCCGCTCGACGTCGCGGTGGGTCGGGGTCCTGCGGGCACTGGTCCTGCTGCCGCTGGTGCTCCCGCCGGTCGTCGGCGGTCTCGCCCTGCTCGCGGCGTTCGGTCGGCTCGGCGTGCTCGGCGCGTTCCTCGACGAGCACGGGCTGCGGATCGCCTTCACCACGACGGCGGTGGTGATGGCCCAGGTCTTCGTCGCGATGCCGTTCCTCGTCTCGTCGATCGAGGGGTCGCTCCGCACCGGGGACGGCCGGGCCGAGCGGGTCGCCGCGACCCTCGGCGCCGGGCCCACGCGCACCTTCCTGACCGTCACGACGCCGCGCGTGCTCCCGGGCATCACCTCCGGCCTGGTGCTCTGCGGCGCGCGGGCGCTCGGCGAGTTCGGCGCCACGCTCACCTTCGCCGGCAGTCTGCAGGGGGTCACGCGGACCCTCCCGCTCGAGGTCTACCTGCAGCGCGAGGTCGACCCGGACACCGCCGTCGCCCTCGCGCTCGTCCTCGTCGTCGTCGCCCTCGTCGTCATCGGGACGACGACGGTGCGCACCCGCCCGGTGACGACGTGACGGTCGGGGGAGCGGGACTCCGCGCGCACGTCGTCGTCCCGGAGCGCGACGTCGACGTCCGCTTGACGATCGGCCCCGACGCGTGCGTCGCCCTGGTCGGCCCGAACGGCGCCGGCAAGTCGACGGTCGTCGAGACCCTCGCAGGTCTCCTCCGCTCCCGCGACGGCAGCGTCGTGCTCGACGACCGCGACCTGACGGCCGTGCCGACGCACCGCCGCCGGGTCGGCCTGGTCGCGCAGCGCGCGGACCTCTTCGCCCACCGGACGGTGACCGGCAACGTCGCCTTCGGTCCGCGGGCCACGGGCGCGAGCGGCCGGGAGGCACGGCTCCGCGCCGCCACGGCCCTCGCCGCCGTCGGGGCGTCCGGTCTCGCCGTCCGGCCACCGACCACGCTGTCCGGCGGCCAGGCGCAGCGGGTCGCGATCGCCCGCGCGCTCGCGACCGACCCCGCGCTGCTGCTGCTCGACGAGCCGACCGC
>CAJYIG010000388.1 GCA_913774725.1 uncultured Curtobacterium sp.
GGTGTCGTCGGTCGGGAAGTACGTGCGGGCGGCGGCGTCCCGGGCACGTGGAGGAGTCGAGGTCGCCATGGACGAATCCTATCCGCAGTATTCGAAAGCGCGCCGGATCTCGCGCTGGCTCGTGGAAGCGGGCGAGCTCGTCGCAGTGCGCGGAACGGGAAGGGCGCGCAGCCCGTCCGGCGTTGACTGACGCGTCGGACGAACCCTGAGGAGACACGTGCTCGGTCCAGAACTGGTGGTGGCCCTCGGGCTCGCCATCGCCGTGACGGCTGCCGTCGCCGACCGGATCAGGATCGCACCACCCGTGCTCCTGCTCGTCATCGGTGCGCTGCTCGCCTTCGTCCCCACGTTCGGCCGGGTCGAGCTACCGGCGGACGCCGTGCTGCTGCTGTTCCTCCCCGCGCTGCTCTACTGGGAGAGCCTGACCACCTCGCTCCGCGAGATCCGGAAGAACCTGCGCGGGATCGTCCTCATGGGCACCGTCCTCGTCGTCGTGACCGCCGGCGTCGTCGCCACGCTGCTGCACCTGCTCGGGATGCCGTGGGGGCCGGCGTGGGTGCTCGGCGCAGCGGTCGCCCCGACCGATGCCACCGCCGTCGGCGTGCTCACGAGGATGCTGCCCCGCCGCAACGTCACCGTGCTCCGTGCGGAGAGCCTGGTCAACGACGGCACGACCCTGGTCGTCTACGGCATCGCGGTCGCCGTCACCGTCGGTACCCAGGAGCTCACCTTCTGGAGCGTGTCCGGCATGCTCGTCCTGTCGTACGTCGGCGGGGTCGCGGCCGGGCTCCTCGCCGCCTGGCTCGGCTCCCTCGTGCTGCGGCGGGTCGACACGGTCGTCCTCGAGAACCTCGTCACGCTGCTCGTCCCCTTCGCAGCCTTCCTCGGTGCCGAGGCGATCGGTGCGTCCGGGGTGCTCGCCGTCGTCGCCGCGGGCATCGTCGTCAGTCAGGTTGCGCCGAAGCTCGACCGGGCGGAGACCCGCCAGCAGGTCCGTGCGTTCTGGTCGTTCCTGACCTACCTGCTGAACGGTGCGCTGTTCGTGCTCGTCGGCATCGAGGCGATGGTCGCTGCCCGCGCCCTGGAAGCACGTGAGCTCTGGACCGGGATCGGACTCGTGCTCGCGGTGTCCGTGGTGCTCGTCCTCGTCCGCTTCGCCTTCGAGGGCACGATCGGCGGGACGGTCTGGCTCGTCACCCGACGCTTCGGCGGCGAGCCCCGCGAAGGCCGCCGCGACCGGCTCGTGAGCGGCTTCGCCGGGTTCCGCGGTGCCGTCTCCCTGGCGATGGCCGTCGCCGTCCCGCGCACGCTCGAGTCGGGCGGGGCCTTCCCGGAACGGGACCTCATCGTCTTCGTGACCGCCGGCGTCGTCGTCGTGACCGTCGTCGGCCAGGCGCTCGTGCTGCCCGCCGTCCTGCGACGTGCAGCGCTCCCCGAGGACGAGTCCGTCGGCGAGGAACGCCGCTACGCGGAGCGCACCGCCGTCGAGGAGGCCCTCGACGCACTCCCCCGGCTGGCGCGGAAGGCCGGCGCCGACCGAGCGACGATCGACCGTGTCCGTCGCGACCTCGAGGCGCACCTCGACGTCATCCAGGCGCGGGAGGAGGACGACGAGGACCACCCGACCCTGCAACGCCACGACGCGACGGTCGCGCTCGAGCTCGCCCTGGTGCGGCACAAGGCCGCGACCCTGCTTCGCCTGCGGGACGACGACGAGATCGACGACGTGGTGCTCCGGCAGGTCCGCGCGGGCTACGACGCCGAGGAGGCGCGGCTCGAGGGGTCGACGCCGGCCTGAGTCCGCCCCGTCGCCGCGTCCTCCAGCGGTCCCACCTCCTGCGCTGCGCCTGCCGTCGGTCCCACCCAGTGCGCCGCACCGGGCGTCGCCCAGACCGTACCGTCCGCGCCGAAGGCGAGCACGTCGACGTCGCCGTCCGCGGTCAAGCGCCGGAGGTCGTCCTCGTCCCCCGCGACGGCCGCCGTCGCGAGGACGTCGGCCGTCACGATGTCGTCGGCCACCACCGTCGCCTGGACGAAGGTGGGGACGCTCCGCCGCCAGATGTGCTCGCCCCGCTCGGCCGTGCCCGAGGTCGCCACCGCGCGACGGCTGCCGTCGAGCCGAACCACGCCGACGACGGTGTCCCGCCGCGCCGGATCGACGACACCGACCGACCAGGGTTCGTCGGCACGGTGGGAACCGCGGACGAGCACGTCGCCGCCGGCGCTGAGCATCCAGTCGTTCGAGTCGGCGTCGAGGAGCTCGCCGGCGTCCCGGATCGCGAGCGCCTTGACGACGCCGGACAGGTCGACGACCCCGTCCGGGCGGTGCGGGGTGAACGCACCACCGGTCCGGTCGCGCCACGAGAGCGCGAGGGCGTAGACGTCGCGGACCTCCTCGGGGGCATCGGGGAGCCGCAACCACCCGGCCGCGATCCGGCTCAGCACCGACGCGGGGTCCCAGAGGCTGTAGCGGTGGTCGTACCCGGCGAAGACCGCCTGGACGGCGGACGCGGCCTCCGGGGCAGCCCCGCGGAGGCTCACGACCGTGCCCATGGTCTCGAAGGTCAGGACGCTCACAGGCCGGCCCGATCGATCGCGGACTGCAGCGACGTGGTGTAGCCCTCGCTCGTGAACGTCGCGCCGCTCACCGCCTGGATCTGTGCCGACTGGGCCTGCAGCGCCTCCTGCCGGAGGATCGGGGCGGCCTGCTGGCTGATCGCGACCGAGCGGCCGTCGTGGTCGGTCAGGTGCAGCGGCGTCACGTCGGTGATGGTGCCGTCCGCGACGGTGATCTGCACCTGGACCTCGCCGTAGCGCGTCTGCGCCGCCGCACCGGTGAAGGTCCCGGAGACGGACGCGCCGGTCGAGCGGGATGCCGACGAGCCGGAGCCGGACGAGCCCGACGAGCCCGCACTCCCGCTCGTGCCGGAGCC
>CAJYIG010000389.1 GCA_913774725.1 uncultured Curtobacterium sp.
GTCGCTGCGCTACCCCGGTATCGAGGTCGTGGCCGACGTGCCGTACGGCCGGGAGCCGCTGCAGCGCCTCGACGTGTGCCTGCCGCCGGACAGCGCACCGGACACCACGGCGACCCCGACGGCGACCCCGCGCCCGTCGCCGTCGGGGTCCGTGTCGGACGTCGCGACCGAGGAACCGACCGAGGAACCGACCGACGGTGGTGCTGGTCGGGACGCCCGGGCCGACCGTCCCCGCGACGGCCGACCCGCGGTGATGCTCGTCCACGGCGGGAGCTGGTCGCACGGCGACAAGGCCACCGCGGCGTACCGGGCGGTGTGCCAGTACCTGGCGTCCGAGGGGTTCGTCACCGTGAACATCGACTACCGCCTCGCGCCGACGGACCCCTTCCCGGCGGGCCTCGACGATGCCCGACGGGCGCTCGACTGGGTGTTCCGACCCACGACGCTGCAGACGTACGACATCGACCCGGACCGCGTGGGGCTCTTCGGCGGCAGCGCGGGCGGCAACCTCGTCGCGATGCTCGCGGTGACCGACCACGAGTCGGCTGCGTGGGCGGCCGGGGATCGCATCCGGGCGGTCGTCGACCTGAGCGGTCCGACCGACCTCACGACGCGGTCGACCGAGCCGGACGGAGTGTCGGCCTCGTTCCAGCGCAAGCAGTTGCTGTACCTCGGCTGCCGGAGCTACGAGGACTGCCCGGCCGCACGGGCCGCCTCGCCCGGCCACCACGTCACCGACAGGACCGCACCGTTCTTCGTCGGCCACTCCATCGCCGAGTTCATCCCGCTGTGGGAGTCGCAGGAGTTCGTCGCCACGCTCCGCGAGCACGACGTCCCGGTGACGTTCGTCGCGGTGGAGGGGACGGCGCACTCGATCGCGCAGCTCGACCGGGCGATGAGCGAGCGGGTGGTGGGGTTCCTCCGCGACCGGCTCCGGTGACGGCCGACGGGACACGGTCGGGCCGTGCCCCGTGCGGGTGGCACCCGGACTCGGGTGTGCGGGGGTCGAGCGGCGACCGCAGACTCGGAGTGTGACCGACACCACGACCCGCACCGCGCGCCCCGTCACCGAGTGGCCCGCCCGGACGTCCGTCCGGACCTACGCGGAGCTGCTCCTCGGGCTGTCGTTCACCGCTGCCGTGGCCTTCGGCGGCTACTCGGCGGTCACCGGTCACATGGCGATCGCCGCGCAGGGCGCCGCGATCGTGTTCCTCGTCACCCTGACGTGCGTGCTCGTGTCGTGGTTCCGTCAGGTCGAGGCCGAGGAGTCCGGCAGCCGCGACTGACGGCAGCCGAAGAGCGGGTCGGCGGCCGCGCCGATCCGCGCGACCGCGACCGCCTCAGTGCTCCGTCGCGGCCTCCCGCTCCGCCTTCCGGTCGGCCCGACGCTCCCGGAAGCCCTCGACCACCGAGTACAGCGCCGGCAGCACCACGAGGGTCAGGAGCGTCGAGGACACCAGGCCACCGATGACGACCAGCGCGAGCGGCTGCGAGATGAACCCCGACTTGCCGGTCAGCCCGATCGCCATCGGCAGCAGCGCGAAGATGGTCGCGAGTGCCGTCATCAGGATCGGCCGGAGTCGACGGGTCGCGCCCTCGATCAGCGCCTCGCGGACGCGGAGCCCGCGGCGGCGGTACTGGTTGACCAGGTCGATGAGCACGATGGCGTTCGTGACGACGATGCCGACGAGCATCAGCAGACCGATGAGCGAGGCGACCCCGAGCGGGATGCCCGTCACGATCTGCAGGAGCAGCGCTCCGGTGGCGGCGAACGGCACCGACAGCAGCAGCAGGATCGGCTGGAGCAGGCTCCGGAAGGTCGCGACCATGATCACGTACACGATCAGGATCGCGACGAGCACGGCGAGCAGCAGCTGGCTGAAGGCGGACGACTGGCTCGACGCCACACCGCCGATCGTCGCCGACGCGCCCTTCGGCAGATCGAGGGCGTCGACGGCCTGCGTCACGTTCTGCACGGCCTGACCGAGGTTCGTCGAGTCCGGCGTCACGGTGATCGTCGCGGTGCGCACGGCGTTCGACGTGGTGATCGTGGTCGGCCCGTCGGACTGCTCGACCGTCGCGACGTCGGTCAGCGGGACCTCGCCGCTCGCGGTCGGGATCGACAGCGACCTCAGCGCGTCGATCGTGGTCGGCGGCTGCGGGTCGGCGATGTACACGTCGAGGGTGGCGTCGTCGATCTCGACGCTGCCGGTGTCCCGCGGTGAGACCGCGGCCGCGACGATCCCGCCGACCTGGGTCTCGGTGAGCCCGCGCTCGGCGGCCTTCGTCCGGTCGACCCGTACCGCCAGGTACGGCTCGGCTGCCGACAGGTTGCTCGTCGCCGAGGTGGTCCCGTCGACGTCGCGCATCGTCGTCAGGACCTGCTTCGCCGCCGTCTCCAGCTCGGACTGGGTCGGTGCGGTGACGTCGACCTCGATGTCGCTCGACCCGCCGAATCCGCCGCCGGCGCTCGACAGGCTGACCTCGCCCACGCCGTCGATCCGCTCGATGCGGTCGCGGGCGGTGGACTGGATCGTCGTCTGGTCGGCGCCGGCGTCGGTCGTGACGTTGTACTGCACGGCCGCCGAGGCACCCCCGCCGAACGCAGCCTGGATGGACTGGCCGCTCGAGCCGATCGTGGTCTGCACGGTCTCGACGCCGGAGACGTCCTGCAGCACCCGCTCGACCTTGCGTGCGGCGTCCGACTGCTCGTCGAGGCTGGTGCCGGGCTCGAGGTCCTGCGTCACGGTGAAGGTGTTCTGCCCCGAGTCACCGAGGTAGTTCGTCTTGACGAAGGGCACGGCGGCAGCGGTGCCGCCGAGGACGACCAGGGCGAGCACGAGGACGAGCGCCGGACGGCCGACCGCCCAGCGGAGGACGGGCAGGTACCCGCGACGCAGCCGGTCGGACGTGCCGGCGTCGTGCAGGTCGTCGGCCGACGCCAGCGCCCCGGTCGACGATGCAGCCGCGGGTGACGCAGCCGTCGGCGACGCCGGCGTGCCCGACGACGCCGTCGGCGTCGACCCCGTGGTCGGCGTCGCCGCGTGCCGGTGGGTCCTCGGCGCCCGGAGCCACCAGTAGGCGAGCACCGGCACGATCGTCAGCGACACGAACAGCGACGCGAGCAGCGCCATCGTCACCGTCAGCGCGAAGGGCCGGAACAGCTCGCCGACGAGCTCCGCGACGAACGCGACCGGCAGGAAGACCGCCACGGTCGTGAGCGTCGAGGCGGTGACGGCCCCGGCGACCTCGCGCACCGCGTCGAGCACCGCCCGCCCGCGGTCGACGCCGGGTTGCAGGTGCCGCTTGATGTTCTCGATGACGACGATCGAGTCGTCGACCACGCGCCCGATCGCGATGGTCAGCGCGGCGAGCGTGATGATGTTGAGGGTGTACCCGGCGGCCTGCATGCCGATCGCGGCGAGCAGCACCGACGTCGGGATCGAGATCGCGGTCACGAGCGTCGAGCGCCAGGACAGCAGGAACACCAGGATGACGACGACCGCGAACCCGAGGCCGAGCAGCCCTTCCTCGGCCAGGGAGTCGATCGACTGCTGGATGTAGGGCGCCTGGTCGAACACGACGGTGAACTGCGGGTCGCCGGTGACCTTGGCCTCGATGCCGGGCAGGGCGTCCTTCACGGTCTCGGAGACGTCGACCGTGTTCGCCTCCTGCGTCTTCGTGATCGCGATGGTGAGCGCGGTCTTGCCGTCGACGCGGCTGATCGAGGTGCGCGGCGACTCCTCGATCTGCACGGTCGCGACGTCTCCGAGCGAGGTCGGCGTGGAGGCCGTGCTCGCGCCCGTCCCGCCCGTCCCGGTCGTCCCGGAACCGCTCGCACCGGTCTGGCCCTGACCGGCGGCCGTCCCGCCTGCGGCCGTCCCGCCGCCCGACGACCCGGACGAACCCGACGAGCCCGATCCGCTCGACGCCGTCAGGGGCAGCCCGCGGATGTCGTCGAGCGATGCGATGCGCTGCCCGGTCTGCACCGAGAGTGTCTTGCCGTCCTGGGTGATCGTGCCGCCGGGGATGAGCGTACCGTTGTCGTCGAGGGCGTTCGAGATGGACTGCGTCGTGAGGCCGCGCGCCGCGAGCTCGTCCTCGTTCGGCGTGATCACGATGCGGCGCCCCGGGTTGCCGAAGACGTCGGCCTGGCGCACGCCGTCGAGCTTCTCGAGGTCGGGCACCGCCGTGGCGTTCAACCGGTCGACGAGCTGCTCCTGGTTGCCCGAGGCCGTGACGGCGAGCTGCAGCACGGGCAGGTCGTCGAAGGACCCGGTGACGATCTGGGTCTGCACGGTGTCCGGCAGCGACAGGGCGTTCACCGCGGTCTGGATCTTGTCCTCGGCGCTGGCCAGGTTCGACCCGTAGTCGAACGAGGCCGACACGACGCTCTGGCCGGTCGAGGACGTCGCACTCGTCGACTCGAGGTTCGGCACCACCTGGATCGCCTGCTCGATCTTCGTCGACACGTCGTTCGACACGACCTCCGGCGTGGCACCGGGGTAGGCGCTGACGATCGCCACCTGGGGGAACTGGACGCTCGGGATGAGCTCCTGCTTGAGGTTCGTCAGCGCGACGCCGCCGAACACCGCGACGACGATCGTGACGAGCGCGATGAGGGCCCGGTTGCGGAGGCTGAAGACCGAGAGGAGGTGCACGACGCCGATCCTCGCAGTTCCACCTGCGAACCACACCGCCGGACGCGGATCCGTGGACGGACGTGCGACCGGTCAGACCACCGCGGCGAGCGACCCCCGGGTACCCGCACCCTCGCCGCCGATCCGCGACCACGCACGCCCGAGCACGTCGACCAGGCGCTCCCGATCGGTCGGGCCCATCGTGAACGGCACGCGGAGGAACCGCTCGAAGCCGCCGTCGGGACCGAACACCCCGCCGGAGGCGAGCACCACCCCCTCGGCCCGCGCGGCCAGGACGAGCGCGCTCGACACCGGGCGACCGAGCCCGACCCACGTCGTCAGCCCGCCGGCCGGGGACGGCACGTCCCACTCGGGCACCCGCGCGCGCAGGCCGGCCACGAGCTCGTCGCGACCGGCGCGCAGGAAGGTGCGCCGTGCCTCCAGGACGGCCGCCGTCCGCGGGAGGAGCTCACGCGCGACGAGCTGGTCGAGGACCGGCGTGCCGAGGTCGCCCGTCGGACGGGCGAGCAGCAGGCGCTGCAGGAGCTCGGGGGCTGCCCGGACCCAGCCGATGCGCAGGCCGCCCCAGAAGACCTTGGCGGCCGACCCGATCATGACGACCGAGGCGCCCGACGGGTCGGCCACGGCGAGCGGGGGCGCGGGCTCCCCGTCGATGCGGAGCTCACCCATCGTCTCGTCGGCGACGACCGTCGTGCCGGTCGTCGCCGCGACGTCGAGGAGCAGCCGTCGGGTGTCGGCCGTCATGGTCGCCCCCGTCGGGTTGTGGAGTTCGGGCATGACGTACGCGACCGCCGGGGCCGTCCGACGCAGGGTCGTCTCGAGCGCGGCCGCGTCCCACCCCGCGCGGGCGTCGACGGGCACGCCGACGAGTCGCGCACCGGCCTCGCGGAAGGCCTCGTGCGCGTGCGGGTACGTCGGTGACTCGACGAGCACGGTGTCGCCGCGGCGGACGAGCACACGGGCGAGCAGCGCGATCGCGTGCTGGGCGCCGATCGTGACGACGACCTGCGAGGGGTCGGTGGGCAGCCCGCGCTCGGTGTAGCGCGCGGCGACGGCGGCGCGCAGCCCGGGGTCGCCGACGGTGTCGTACCCGATGCCGGCGAGTGCGGCGGGCACGTGCCGGACGGCCCGCTCGACGGCCTCGGCGACCTCGGGTGCGGCGTGCAGCGCAGCCTTCCGCAGGTCGAGCAGATCGCCGGGCACGACGCCGCCGAGCCGCTCGGGGTCCGGGCGTCCGGCCAGGTCGCGCGGCAGGTGCACGACGCTGCCGGACCCTCGCAGCGACACGACGAACCCGTCGTCCCGCAGCCGGGCGTACGCGTTGGCGACGGTCGTCCGCGAGACCCCGAGGGCCTCGGCCAGCCCGCGTTCGGCGGGGAGGCGGACGCCGAGCGGCACCCGCCCGTCGATGACGAGCACGCGGACGGCGTCGGACAGCGCCTCGTACGCGGGGGCGTCGGTGCCGTCCCGCCAGTCGGCGAGCAGCAGGGCGGCGGCGCGGGCACTGAGGGAGACCGGGGGCACGGAGCCACGCTAGCGCGATTGGCTCTCGACGGCCATGCCAATCTGGGCCCAGCATCGGGTCATGCC
>CAJYIG010000390.1 GCA_913774725.1 uncultured Curtobacterium sp.
GGCGACGGGTGACCGACGCCGGGGTGTGCACGATGTGCTCGCGCTCCGGCAGGTCGCTCAGGTTGATGCGGCCCTGCTCGAGCCACTGCGCCCAGGGCCCCGAGGTCGCCAGCTCGCGCTTGACCTCGTCGTCCTCGATGATCCGCCCGGCCTCGGTGTCCACGACGAACATCCGGCCGGGGCACAGGCGGCCCTTGCGCACGACCTTGGCCGGCGGGACGTCGATGACACCCGTCTCCGACCCCATCACGATGAGCCCGTCGTCGGTGACCAGGAAGCGCCCCGGGCGCAGGCCGTTGCGGTCGAGCGTCGCGCCGACGACCGCGCCGTCGGTGAACGTGATCGCCGCCGGTCCGTCCCACGGCTCCATGAGCATCGAGTGGTACTCGTAGAACGCTCGGAGGTCCGGGTCCATCCCGACCTGGTTCTCCCAGGCCTCCGGCACCATCATCGACACCGCGTGCGGCAGCGAGCGGCCGGTCAGGGTGAGCAGCTCGAGGGTCTCGTCGAAGGACGCCGAGTCGCTCGCGCCCGGGCTGACGATCGGCAGCAGCGGGGCGAGGTCCCCGAGGAGCTCGCTCTCGAGCTGCGACTGGCGCGCCCGCATCCAGTTGCGGTTGCCGCGGACGGTGTTGATCTCACCGTTGTGCGCGAGCGTGCGGAACGGCTGCGCCAGCGGCCAGGACGGGAACGTGTTGGTCGAGTACCGGGAGTGCACGATCGCGAGCTTCGACGCGAAGCGCTCGTCGCTGAGGTCCGGGTAGAACGGCTCGAGCTGGAGCGTCGTGACCATGCCCTTGTAGACCATCGTCCGGCTCGACAGCGACATGAAGTAGACCTCGACACCGTGCTCCGCGCGCTTGCGCAGCCGGAAGGCCTGCCGGTCGAGGGCGATCCCGCTCCACGCGGCACCGTGCACGTCGTGCCGGGTCGAGGCGACGAAGAGCTGCTCGAACGCCGGCATCGCGGCACGCGCGAGCGTGCCCAGCACCTCGGGTCGCACGGGCACCTCGCGCCAGCCGAGCACCTTCAGGCCCTCTTCGCGGGCGATGCGCTCGACGGCGCCCTTCACCGCGTGGCGCTCGTCCTCGTCGACGGGCAGGTACGCCGTGCCGACGGCGTACTCCCCCGCCGCGGGCAGGTCGAAGTCGACCTCGTCGCGGAGGAACGCGTCCGGCACCTGGCACAGGATGCCCGCACCGTCACCGGTGCCGGCGTCGGAGCCGACGGCACCACGGTGCTCGAGGTTGCGGAGCGCGCCGAGCGCGGCGTCGACGATGTCGTGCCCGGCGGTGCCGCGGAGCGTCGCGACCATCGCGAGGCCGCAGGCGTCCTTCTCGTTCGCCGGGTCGTACGCACCGGTGGCCTCGGGCACGGCCGAGAAGCGTCGGTGTGCCGGCTGCAGCGAGCGCGTCGAACGGGGGGCAGGGTCTGGCTGGAGCGCCATGGGGAACCGTCCTCACGAGGAAGTGGAACAGGGACGTCGGTGGCCCGGTGGTGCGTTCCGCCCGAGCGGGCGGGACTGGTGCCCGTGCGCGTCGCCGTGGAGGGTGCGCAGACGACGCGCGAGGTGGCGGGGTCACTCGTGGTGACCCGACCGTGCGGAGGGTGCACCGTGGCCGGCGGGTGCCGTCCGCGGAGCGGGTGCTGCCGGTCGCGGAGTTACCGCGCGCGGCCTGCTGCAGGGACCGGATCGGCGTCGACGTCGGTCGCCGGAGCGTCGTCGTCGTGTTCCGACCAGGTGTCGTCCGAGTCTACATCGGAGGTCCGACGCGGCTCGCGACCCGGCAGGTACGGGCTCGGCTCCGCACCGGTGTGCCGACGCGTCTGCACGAGGAAGATCACGATGCCGAGCAGGATCGCAGCGAAGGACATCCACACGTTGGTGCGGATCCCGAAGAACGTCTCGCTCGTGTCGACGCGGATGGACTCGAGCACCGAGCGACCGGTGCCGTACCAGATCAGGTAGAGCGCCATGACCTTGCCCCACTGCAGCCGGAAGCGCTTGTCGAGCAGCAGGATCACGACGACGCCGACGACGTTCCAGATGATCTCGTAGAGGAAGGTCGGGTGGAAGAGCGTGCCCTCGGGCAGGCCCTTCGGGAACGCGGCGTTCGTCGACTCGATCTCGAGACCCCACGGCAGGCTCGTCGGCATGCCGAAGAGCTCGTGGTTGAAGTAGTTGCCGAGGCGGCCGAAGGCCTGGGCGAGCAGGACGCCCGGGGCGATGGCGTCGATCAGGGTCGAGAAGCGCAGGCCGACCTGGCGGCACCCGATGTACGCGCCGAGCGACCCGAGGATGAGCGCGCCGAAGATCGCCAGACCGCCCTCCCACACGTAGAGGAACGACAGCGGGTCGCGCCCCGGACCGAAGTAGTCGCTGACGTGCGTGAACACGTGGAAGAGCCGACCACCGATGATGCCCGCCGGCACCGCCCAGATCGCGATGTCGATGATGATCCAGCGCTCGACCCCGCGCGCGTTGAGCCGACGGTTCGCCAGCACGACGGCAGCGACGATGCCCAGCAGGATGCAGATGGCGTACGCGTGGATCCGGAAGTCGAGCGGCAGCGACCACCCGAAGACGTCGCGCAGCCAGGCGGTCAGGTCGAAGTACTGCCACGCGGTGCTCGGGCTCGGGATGCTCAGGAGGGGCATGGAGGTGCTGTCGCCTTTCGGTGCTGGACGGCCGCGGTGCCGCTGGAGGGTCGGCCCCGCTCACTGTAGCGCGGGAACCGCGCCCACCAGGAACCAGGAGGCCGGTCCTGTGGGAACCGTGATCCGGACGGACGGGAGGCGCGGTACCGGTGAGCCGGTCGGCCCACCCGTACCGCGCCTCCCGTCCGCAAGGGGTGGCTGCGTCAGCCGCGCACGGCGCCGCTCGTCAGGTCGGCCGCGCGGTCTGCGACCCCCTGGACGCCGAGGTCGGCGAGGGCACGCACGAAGGCGGAGCCGATGATCGCGCCGTCCGCGTACTCGAGGACCTCTCGCACCTGGTCGGCGGTCGAGATGCCGAGACCGACGCACGTGCGCTCCACGCCGGCGTCACGGAGTCGTGACACCACGGTGCGGGCGGCGGTGTCGACCCCGACCCGTGCACCGGTG
>CAJYIG010000391.1 GCA_913774725.1 uncultured Curtobacterium sp.
ACCGCGGTCGCCGCGGGAGCCGCGATCACCGCGGCGGTCGGGTCCCCGAGCACGACCACGTCGGCACCCGTCGCGACGCAGTGCCGGACGAGCCGCTCGGCACCCGCCGCGTGGCGCCGGACGGTGACGAGCACGACGAGGTCCCGCCGGTCGAGGTCGGCGACCTCCTCGCCCAGACGCTGCCCCGGAGCCGGACCGATCCGGACGTCGGGACGCACCTGCGCCAGCTGCGACCGGAGCTGCATGGCGACGGGGTGGGCACCGCGTTCCCCGAAGACGAGCACCCGACGGGCACGGACGATGCGGCGGGCGAGCCGGACGCGGTCCGCCCGCGCGAGCGAGGCGAACGCGGCGTCGAGGTTCCGGGCCTCGACCGCGCGTTGGTCCACGTGCGCCGCGTCCTCGGCCGCCCACGGCAGGCCGCTACCCCGCGCGGACATGAGTTCCTGCCGGACCTCGGCGGCGTCCTGGAACCCGAGGGAGCGGACGAGCCGCGACACCGTGGCCTTCGAGGTGCCCGACTCGGCCGCGAGCTCCGCGGACGTGCCGACGAGCAGCAGCTCCGGGTCGTGGCGGACCATCGCGGCGACCCGGCGTTCGGCGGGCGACAGCCGGTCCCAGACCGCGTCGACCCGGGCGCGGACGTCGGGCACGGCGCTCACCGCGTCTCCGCCCGGTCGTCGGCGATGCGCTCGACGGCCACGGCCAGGGCGTCGAGGCCGAGTGCGACGTCGTCCTCGGAGACGAACTCGTCGGGGTGGTGGCTGATGCCGTCCGGGTTGCGGAGGAACAGCATCGCGACGTCGGTGACGAGTCCGAGGGACATCGCGTCGTGCCCGGCGCGGGAGAACAGCTCGACCGGCGCGACCTCTCCCGTCGCGGCGATCCCGGCGCGGACGGCGTCCATCAACGCCGGGGCGCAGAACACCGCCGGTGCGCGGTGCACCTCGGTCGGCGACACCGTCACCCCCCGGCGGGCCCCGATCTCGTCGAACGCGGCCGTTATGGACTCCCAGACGCGGTCACGGCCCTCGTCGAACTCGCCGCGCAGGTCGACGCTGAACCGGGCGAGCCCCGGGACGACGTTGACCGCCCCAGGTTCCACCGACATCGTCCCGACGGTCCCGACGTGCTGCTCGGCACGGCAGATCCGTTCGACGGCGAGCGCCGCCTCGGCCGCGGCGAGCAGGGCGTCGTGCCGCCGCTCGTACGGCGTGCCGCCGGCGTGCCGGGCCTCGCCGACCGCCTCGACGGAGAACCGTCGGGCGCTCGCGATGCTCGTGACGACGCCGAGCGCCTGTCCGGCCTGCTCGAGGGACGGACCCTGCTCGATGTGCGCCTCGAGGTAGCCGACGAGTCGCTCCGGGGGCAGTGCCGCCTCGCCGACGCGGGCGGGGTCGAGGCCGAAGTCGGTGAAGGCCTGCCGGAGCGTGGTGCCGTCGCCGTCCTCGAGGTCCCACCAGGCGTCGTCCCAGACCCCGGCGACCGCGGAGGACCCGAGCAGGGCCTTGCCGAACCGCGTTCCCTCTTCGTCGGAGAACGCGATGACCTGCAGCGCGAAGGGCAGCGGCCCGGACGCGGCGAGCCGGGCCGCGGTGCGGATCGCCATGAGCACTCCGACGACGCCGTCGTAGCGACCGGCGTCGACCACGGTGTCGAGGTGCGAGCCGAGCAGCAGCACGGGGGCGTCCGGCGTCGCGGCGTCGACGATGCCGTGCAGGTTGCCGGCGGCGTCCTGCCAGGTGCGGAGTCCGGCGTCCTGCATCCACTCCGCGACCATCGCGTTCACCCGGGCGTGCTCCGGGGACAGGTACACGCGGGTGGTGCGTCCGTCGTCCTGCGAGACGGCCGCCAGGGTGTCGCACCAGCGGACGATCGTCGCGGCGTCCGCGATCGCTCGGGCGCTGGCGGTCGGCGTCGCCGGGGCGTCGGTGGTCGCGGGTCCGGTCGCCGGCGTCACGCGGGCGCTCCGACCGGCGCGGTGCTCCCCGTGTGGACGTCGCCAGGAGCGTGAACGTCGGCAGCGGCGTGGACGTCGGCAGCGGCGTGGACGTCGAGGGCGGCGTGGACGTCGAGGGCGGCGTCGACCCCGGCGCCCTGCCGCACCACGTGGCCGGCGCGGCGCAGGCAGTGCTCGAGCGCGGCGAGGGTCCGCACGACGGTGTCCTTCCGGGCGTTGTAGCCCATCGTCCCGATGCGCCAGACCCGTCCGTGCAACGGCCCGAAGGACGTGCCGATCTCGATGCCGTGGTCCTCGAGCATCGCGCCGCGGACCTCGTCGCCCACGACGTCGTCGGGGATCTCCACGGCGACGACGTTGTGCATCTTGTGGGCGACGTCGCCGAAGACGCGCAGCCCGAGGGCCTCGACCCCGGCGAGCATCGCCCGCCCGGCGGTCGCGTGGCGCTCGATCACGGCCTCGCGCCCCTCCTCGAGCAGGATGCGGGCGCACTCGTTCGCGGCGTAGAGCATCGACGCAGCCTCGGTGTGGTGGTTGAGGCGCCGCGGACCCCAGTAGTCGAGGATCATCGCGAGGTCGAGGTAGTTCGAGCGGATCGGGTCGTCGGACACGACGTCGTCGGCCTCGCGGATGCCGGCCTCGATGCTCCGGCGGCCGTCGAGCACCGCCACGGCACGCGGCGACAGGGTGATCGGTGCACTGCCGGAGGGCCCGCCCAGGCACTTCTGCAGGCCGGCGCTCACGACGTCGATCCCCCAGGCGTCGGTCTCGAGCGGGTTGCCGCCGATGCTCGCCGTGGCGTCGGTGTACAGCAGCACGCCGTGCCGCTCGCAGATCGCCCCGAGCTCGTCGAGCGGCTGGTTCATCGTCGTCGAGGTGTCGCCCTGCACGACCGCCAGGACCTTCGGCCGGACCCGGCGGACAGCGTCCTCGATCACCGACGGCGGGAACACCTGCCCCCACTCGGTCTCGATCGTGTGCACCTCGGCACCGGCTCGCGTGGCGATCTCGGCGAGCAGGTGCCCGAAGCGTCCGAAGACCGGCACGAGCACGCGGTCACCCGGGGCGAGCAGGGACACCAGGGCCGCCTCGATGCCCGCACGGGAGGTGCCGTCGACGAGCACCGTCGCGTCGTTCCGCGTCCCGAAGACCTGGCGGTACAGCTCCTGCGTCTCGGTCATCGTCGCCGTCATCCACGGGTCGTACTGCCCGACGAGCGGGGTCGACAGTGCGCGGAGCACGCGGGGGTCCGCATCGATCGGTCCCGGCCCCATGAGGAGTCGGGCGGGCGGGTTCACTGGCTGGGTCATGGTGCCTCCGTTCCGTTCAGGACGATACCGGAACGTTCGTTTCGTGCGTGTTGCGGTGCCGTCGGGCGGTCGACCAGGACTCCCTCGACGGCGGTGACCCCGTCGTCGGCCGACGCCACGAGCCGTCCGCGGAGCCAGGTCTCGGTGACGACACCGACCGTGCGGAGCCCGTCGTAGGCGGAGACCGGGTTGCGATGGGCCAGCGCCGACACCTCGACGACGCCCTCGGCCGCGGGGTCGAGGACCGCGAAGTGGGCGACCGTGCCGGGCGCGATCCGGCCGCGGTCGGTGAACCCGACGAGCGCCGCGGGTCCCGTCGTGAACCACGGCAGGACGGCCTCGAGCGGGATCCCCCGGCGCACGGCCTCGGTCCACACCGCACGGAAGCCGACCTGGAGTCCGGCGATGCCGCCCCAGGCCGAGCCCCAGTCGTCGGTCTTCAGGTCGGCCGTCGACGGCGAGTGGTCGGACACGACGCAGTCGATCGTGCCGTCGAGCAGCCCCGCCCACAGCGCGTCACGGTTCGCGTCGTCGCGGATCGGCGGGCAGCACTTGAACTCGGTCGCACCGTCCGGGATCGACCCGGCCTCGAAGGCGAGGTAGTGCGGACACGTCTCGACGGTCACCCGCACGCCGTCGGCCTTGGCCGCGCGGATCATCGGGAGCACCCCCGCGTCGGACAGGTGCAGCACGTGCACCCGGGCTCCCATCGCCCGGGCCCCGTCGAGGACCCGCGCGACGGCGGACTGCTCGGCGCTGCCCGGACGGGTGGCAAGGAAGTCGACGTAGTGCTCGCCGAGCGACCCGTGCGGCACCAGGAGGTCCGGGTCCTCGGCGTGCACGATGAGCAGCGCGCCGAGCTCGGCGACCTCCTCGATCGCCGCCCGGAGCTGCACCGGGTCGAGGTGCGGGAACTCGTCGACGCCGCTCGGCGCCGTGAAGCACTTGAAGCCGAAGACCCCGGCGTCGTGCAGCGGGCCGCGTGCTCCGGCGTTGGCGGGGACCGCGCCGCCCCAGAACCCGACGTCGACCGCGACGCGACCCTCGGCGCTCGCCCGCTTCACCGCGAGGGCGTCGACGTCCACCGTCGCGGGGATCGAGTTCAGCGGCATGTCGATGATCGTGGTCACACCGCCGAGGGCCGCCGCCCTCGTGGCCGAGGCGAACCCCTCCCACTCGGTGCGACCGGGTTCGTTGACGTGCACGTGGGTGTCGACGAGTCCCGGCAGCAGCACGTGCTCGTCCGGGACGGTCCGGTCCTCCGTCGCCGCGACCGACGCCTCGAACGGCAGGACCGCGTCGACCACGCCGTCGCGGACGACGACCGCGGCCGGCTGCAGGACGCCGTCCACCCAGGCCCGCCGAGCGCGGAGCACCAGGTCCGCGTGCACTGCGGCGCTCATGCCGGCACCTCCGCGAGCAGCACCGGAGCGGACACCGGCGCCGAGGACCCGGCGGCCTGCACCGTGAACCCGGACAGCAGCCCCGTCACCGGCTTCGGTGGCGGCGGGGCGTACTCACCGGCCTTGCCCGTCCGCAGCCCGAGCCGGACGAGCGACTCCGCGAGGACCGTGGCGGCGGCCACCCCGTCGACCACCGGCGCACCGATCTCGCGGGAGACCTCGGCGCAGAACTCCGCCATGCCCGCACAGCCGAGCACCACCGCGTCCGCGCCGCCCGCGATCACAGCGCGGCACTCCTCGACGATGAGCTCCCGCGCCCCCGACGTCGGGTCGTCCAGCTGCAGCACGGGCACCTCGCACGCCCGGATCTCGGTCACCAGGGAGGCGAACCCGTAGCGCTCCGCCAGCTCCCACGCACGCCCGGTCGTGCGGGCCAGCGTCGTGACGACCCCGAACCGGCGACCGAGCATCGCGGCGGCGTGGAAGCCCGCCTCGGCGATCCCGATCACCGGACCGGCGGCGAGTTCCCGCGCGGCGTCGAGTCCCGGGTCCCCGAAGCACGCGACGACGTACGCGTCGACCCCCTCCTGCTCGCCGAGCGCGATCTGCTCGAGGAGCCCGGGAACCGCGAGCGCCTCTTCGTAGTGGCTCTCGATCGAGGCCGGTCCGGTCGTGGGGGTCACCGCCTCGACGACGGTGTCGGGGCCGGCGACGGCGGCCGCGGCGCGGCCGATCGCCGCCGTCATCGACGCGGTGGTGTTGGGGTTGACGACGCGGATGAGCAAGCGGGACCTCTCGGACGGGAGTGGGGACAGGAGGGAGGCGGTGGACCCGGGAGGCGACGGTGCGGCCGGGAGGCGGGTCGCGCCTCCCGGCCGGTGTCGGCGACCAGGTCGTGACGGTGTGCGGATCGTGTCGCCGGGTGCCGTGTGGCGGCCGGGTCAGTCGCGTCCGACGGCTGCGCCGTCGTCGACCGTCGGGTCGTCCGCGGCCAGGACCGGCATCCGGGGCGAACGGCGCTCGAGCGCCCAGAAGACGACCAGACCGAGGCCGCAACCGATGAACCAGCTGTAGTTGCTCAGCCAGGGCAGGACGCCCGTCGCCGGCGGCAGCACCGCGCTCGCGACCGACACGGCACCGGCGACCAGCAGGGTCCACATCGCGTTCGGGTTCCAACCGGCGCGGTACCAGTACCGGGCGGTGGGCTCCTTCGTGTACATGTCGTCGACCGCGACCCGCTGCTTCGCGACGAGGTAGTAGCCGGCGATCAGGATCCCGAAGAGCGGACCGATGAGGGCGCCGAGGATGCCGAGCGTGTAGAGGATCGCCTGGTCGTTGCCGTACCAGTTCCACGGGGTCAGCAGGACCGAGCCGACGGCGGCGATCATGCCGCCAGTCCGCCAGCTGATCGTGCGCGGCGCGACGTTCGAGAAGTCGAACGCGGGGCTGATGAAGTTCGCGACGATGTTGATGCCGACCGTCGCGGTGACGAAGGTGAGGCCACCGAGCAGGATCGCGAACGGTGCGTCGATGGCCTGGACCGTCTCGATCGGGTCGGTGATGAGCTTGCCGAACACCGGGACGGTCGCGCTCGCGCAGAGGACGGTGAGCACCGAGAAGAAGAGGAAGTTGACCGGCAGGCCCCAGAAGTTGCCGCGCTTGACCGACCGGAACGAGCGGCCGTAGCGCGAGAAGTCTCCGAAGTTCAGCATCGGGCCGGAGAAGTAGCTGACGACGATCGCGACGGCCGAGAGCATGACCGGGATCGAGGCACCGAACGACATCGGCGCGCCCGTGTGCAGGGTGAGCGAGATGTTGCCGATGCCGGCCTTCGCCACCAGGTACACGGCGAGCGCGATCATGACGACGTAGACAGCCGGACCGGCGAAGTCGATGAACCGGCGGATCGCCTCCATGCCCATCGAGAACAGCGCGGCCTGGGCGACCCAGAGGATGCCGTAGGAGATCCAGCCGAGCGCGGAGAGCCCGAGGAACGAGTGGTCGAGGAGCGCCGCGGAGCCGGGGACGAACTTGAGGAACACGATGTTGAGCGACTGCGCGGCGAGGAACGTCTGCACGCCGTACCAGGCCGTCGCGATCAGACCGCGGATCACGGCGGGGACGTTCGCCCCGATGACGCCGAACACCGCGCGGTTGATGACCGGGTACGGAACGCCGGTTCGCTGCGACGGCTTCGCCACGAGGTTCGCGAACACCTGCACGATGAGGATGCCGACGACGAGGGCGACGAGCACCTGCCAGCTCGCGATGCCGAGCGCGAAGAGCGACCCGGCGGTGACGTACCCGCCGACCGAGTGCACGTCGGACATCCAGAACGCGAAGATGTTGTAGCTCGTCCAGCGCTGCTCGCGCAGGGGTGCGAGGTCCTCGTTGGTGAGCGCCGGGTCGTACCCGGGCTTGACGACTCCGGCGCCGGCTGCTGCCGACGAGGTCGTGCGGGGGGCGTGGGGCGCGGCGACCGGGGTCGCGATCTCTGTGACCAAGGCGTCCTCCGTGGGAGTGGGCGGCGGGGGTCCCCGCTCGTGGACGACGCTATGGAGGCTGTTCGCGCCGTCCGTTTCCCTCGTGTAACGGTCGTGTGACACGACCAGCTGCTTGGAACGGGCGTTCCGATGGGGAGCAGCCGGCCCTCAGTACCGGGTGCTCACCGGGTCATCGGCGGCCGGGGAGCCGCAGGTCCCGCCAGGTGAAGCCGCCCCGGGGCGGGAGCGCCGCCCGGATGTGCTCCTCGTCGAAGCGGGCCGTCGGCGCGAGGTCCGCCGGGAGCTCACCGGCCGGCTGCGTCGCCTCGGTGACGCCCTCGGCGAGCATCCGCACCTGTGCCTTCGCGACGAGCGGCACGCGCATGGTCCACTCGGTGACCTGTCCGAGCACGCGGTGCGCCCACACGGGTGCCGGGAACACCCGCACCGGCCGATCGACCACACGAGCGACCCGACGCACCGCTTCGCTGAGCAGCAGCGCCTCACCGCCACGGACCGCGACCGTCCGGCGGGACAGACGCCCCTCGAGCGCACCGACGAGCACGTCCACGAGCTCGTCGACGGGGATCGGGCTGATCGTCTTCTCGCGGAACCCCACGGACGCGAAGAGCGGCACGGTCTGCACGGTGTGGCTGAGGTGGTCGACGAGGTGGTCCCCGTGCCCGTAGATCATGCCCGCCTTGAGCACCGTGTAGTCGAGCCCGGACGACCGGACCATCTCCTCGGCCGCCCACTTCGTCTCGTGGTACGGCGAGCCGGTGCCCGGCCGGGCCCGCAGGAAGCTCAGGAGCACGACGCGCTGCACCCCTGCGCGGTGCGCCGCCTCGAGCACGGCGGCGGTGCCGCGGACGTGCACCCGCTCGAACGACTGGTCGCCGATCTCGCGGTTGATGCCGGCGCAGTGGGCGACCGCGTCGACCCCCGCGAACGCCTCGGTGAGGGCGTCGACGTCGTCGATCTCGACACCGGTCCGACGCGACACCACCACGACGTCGTCAGCGGCGTACCGTTCCGCGAGGTGTCGTCCCACGAATCCGGTCCCGCCGGTGATCGCTACCCGCATGTCTGTCCCTCCGCCCGGGGCGGCGCGCCCCTGCGCTCACTCTAGGGAGTCTCGTCAGACCCCGTCGGCGGGTTCGAACGGGCGGGACGTCGGACTGGAGGCGCGTGGCGAGCGGGCGCTGCGCCCGCGGTCCGGAGCACGACGAGCGGCTCCCCCACGTCACTCCGGTTGGAGGTGGACACCTCAGTCCTCGCCGAGCTCCCCCGGGACGGGCAGACCGAGCAGGGTGATGAGCTTCAGCAGGGTCTCCTCGGCGAAGTCGTCGACGGGATCCTCGACGACCGCTTCGGCGAGGAGCGGCCGGATCGCGGCTGCTGCCACCGAGCTCCCCGTCACTGCTGCGGCCCACCTCGCCAGCCCTTCGGCCTGCTCGTCCAGGTCGACGTCGTCGCTCTCGTCCGGGTCGTCGAAGTAGTCGCGCGGTTGGAACCCGAGGTAGACCAGCCCTCCGGTGGGCGGTGCGGGCTCGTACGCCACGGTGACCAGGTCGCTGTCGTGGACGGACGCGGAGAAGAAGGGCGCGGGGTGGGCGCCCGGGTCAGCGATCTCCTCCTCGTCGACGGTCCATCGCTGACCGGCGTACGTGAACGTGGCGAACATGCCCATGCGGGACCGTCCTTCGGATCGTCGAGGTGACGCCGGCCCGTGGAGAGCGGCGTGCGTGCAGTGTAGGGCTTGCGCGGATCTGCACAGCGCCGGCCCGGCGCGTGACCGGCGCCGACAGGGCGTGCAGTTCGAAGCCGAACGCCGTCCGAGAAGTCATCGCCGGCAGAGCGGACAGACGGGCCAGTCCGTGCGTGGCGCTCCGGGTACTGTTCCGTCGTGCAGCCACCCGCGGAGGAACCGCTCGTCTGGAAGGTGGCGCGAGCGCCCCGGGAACGAGGGGTGCCGGGTACCTGGCCGACGATCGCGGCGCTCGCGGTCGGTCTCGCTGCGACGGTCGGCGTCGTCTGGTTCGCGCTCTCCTGGCCCGTGGTCATCGGCGGCGCGCTGGGCTGGGCGCGCTGGATGCTCGTCCTGGTGCAGGGAGGTCTGTGGCTGTCAGCGGCCGCTCTGTGCGTGTGGCAGTGGAAGCATCGCCGGAGTGGCCTGTGGGTCGCACTCACGGCGGGCGTCGTCGCCAGCGTCTTCTTCGTCGTCGCGACGCGTTCTTGCTCGTTGCGTCCCTTCCCTGTCCGTCGTTCTGCTGAGGACGACGCCGTCCCCGGCAGCGTCGACAG
>CAJYIG010000392.1 GCA_913774725.1 uncultured Curtobacterium sp.
CGCCTGACGGTCGCTGAAGCCCATCGACCCGGTCGTCGGATCGACCCGGCCGAGGCCGAGGCCGTGTGCGGCGAGGATCGGGCGCACCCGCTCCGCGAGCCAGCGCCGGTAGTCGGCGGGCGCGTACGTGTTGTCGAGGTACATCGAGCGGTAGCGGGCGACGAGGTCCGGGCGCGTGCGCTGCAGCCACGCCGACCACCACGGCTTGACGCCCGGCCGCAGGTGCAGTGCGGAGTACATGACGCTCGAGGCACCTGCCGCCGCGGCACGACCGATGGCCTCGTCGAGGTGCGCTCGCGTGTCCGTGATGAACGGCAGCACCGGCATGAGGAACACCGAGCACTCGAGCCCGGCGTCGCGGATCGCCCGGACGGTCGCCAGTCGTGCAGCGGTCGTCGGCGTGCCCGGTTCGACCTGCTGCTGGAGCTCGTCGTCGTACACCGCGATCGACATCGCCAGGTCGACCGGCACGCTCCGTGCCGCCTCGACCAGCAGCGGGAGGTCCCGCCGCAGCAGCGTGCCCTTCGTCAGGATGCTGAAGGGCGTCCCCGACTCGGCCAGTGCACGGATCACGCCGGGCATCAGGCGGTAGCGCCCCTCGGCCCGCTGGTACGGGTCGGTGTTCGTGCCGAGCGCCACGGGGTGCCGGTCCCACGTCGGCTTCCGGAGCTCGCGGCGCAGGACGTCGGCCACGTTCGTCTTGACGACGATCTGCTGGTCGAAGTCGGCACCGCCGTCGAACTCGAGGTAGGTGTGGGTCGGTCGGGCGAAGCAGTACACGCACGCGTGACTGCACCCGCGGTAGGGGTTGATCGTCCACCCGTAGGTGCCGCTGCCGTCGGCTGCCGGTACCCGGTTCAGGGCGCTCTTCGCCAGGACCTCGTGGAAGGTCACCCCGGCGAACTCCGGCGTGGTGACACTGCGCACCAGCCCGCTGTTCGTCTCGAGTCCGGGCAGCGCGTCGTCGCGCTCCGCTCCGATCGCCTGCCCGCTCCACCGCACGGCCTTATTCGAACACACGTTCGAACGGACTGCAAGCCAGGCGTGAGCGTGCAGCTCGGTCGCGCGCGACCTCAGTGGTGCAGGCCGAGGACCTTCGCGGTGTGCTCGAGCGTCTCGTCGGCGAGCTGCGGGTCCGCGCCGAGGTCCTTGCCGTACGTCGGGACCATCGTCCGGACCATCGGGACCCAGGCGTCCCAGCGGTCCGGGAAGCACCGCTGCAGCATCGACAGCATGATCGGCACCGCCGTCGACGCCCCGGGCTCGCTCCGAGCAGGCCCGCGATCGAGCCGTCCGCCGAGGTGATGACCTCGGTGCCGAACTGCAGCACGCCGCCCTTCTCGCGGTCGGGCTTGATGACCTGCACGCGCTGCCCCGCGGTGATCCGGTGCCAGTTGTCGGGCTCGGCCGTCGGCATGAAGTCGCGCAGGGCGTCGAACTTCGTCTGCTTCGACGCCAGGAGCTGCCCGACCAGGTAGCGGACGAGGTCGAAGTTCGAGAACGCGACGCTGAGCATCGGCCGGAGGTTGTGCGGCCGGATCGAGCGGAACAGGTCGAACAGCGAGCCCTGCTTCAGGAACTTGGGGCTGAAACCCGCGTACGGACCGAACATGAGCGACGCCTTGCCGTCGACGATCCTGGTGTCCAGGTGCGGGACGGACATCGGCGGAGCGCCGACGCTAGCCTTGCCGTACACCTTCGCGGAGTGCTTCTGCACGACCTCGGGCTCGTCGGTCCGGAGGAACTCGCCCGACACCGGGAACCCGCCGTACCCACGGATCTCCGGGATGCCCGACTTCTGGAGCAGGTGCAGGGCGCCGCCGCCGGCACCGACGAACACGAACTTCGCGGCGATGCGCTGCGTCGACCGCCCGATCTCGTTGCGGACGTCGAGCACCCACCCCTCGGAGATCTTCGAGCGGGTGATCTTCTTCACCTGGTGCGACGGCTCGAACTCCACGCCCTCGATCTCGAGCTCGTCGAAGAGCTGTTGCGTGAGCGACCCGAAGTCGACGTCCGAACCGGCAGCCGAGTACGTCGCGGCGATCGGCTGGTCCTTCTTGCGGCCCGGGATGAGCGCCGGCGCCCACTTCCGGATCTGCACCGGGTCGTCGGAGTACTCGATGCCGGCGAAGAGCGGGTGGCCCTGCAGTGCCTCGTACCGCTTGCGCATGTACTCGACGTTGTCCGCTCCCCAGACGAAGGAGATGTGCGGCGTCGGGTTGATGAAGTTCGACGGCTGCGGCAGCGCGCCCGTCTCGACGAGGTGCGCCCAGAACTGCCGCGAGACCTGGAACTGCTCGTTGACGGTGACGGCCTTGGCGATGTCGACGTGCCCGTCGGGCATCTCCGGCGTGTAGTTCAGCTCGCACAGCGCCGAGTGGCCCGTCCCGGCGTTGTTCCACGGGTTCGAGGACTCCTGCGCGACGGAACCGAGGCGCTCGTACACGCGGATCCTCCACGTGGGCTCGAGTCGGTGGATGATCGCGCCGAGCGTGGCGCTCATGATCCCTCCCCCGACCAGGACGACGTCGATGGGGTCCACCTGCTTCACTGCCACCCGTCGATCCTACAAGCGCGCGCTGACAGGGTGGGTACCGACGGACGGGAGGCCCGTGGCGGTGTCGCCACGGGCCTCCCGTCCGTCCGGTGTCGCGCTCGCGACCGTGGTCGCTACGCCGTGACCGCGCGCCGCT
>CAJYIG010000393.1 GCA_913774725.1 uncultured Curtobacterium sp.
CCCGCGGCGGCGACGTCGGACCTGCCAGCGACGTGTACTCGCTCGGCCTCGTGCTGCTCCAGTGCTTCACACGGCGTCGCGAGTTCCCGGGTTCGCTCGTCGAGTCCGCCATCGCCCGGTTGTCGCGGGACCCCGTCGTCCCCGAGCCGCTCCCGGAGCACTGGAAACAGCTGCTCCGCGCCATGACGGCTCAGGACCCGGCGGACCGGCCCCTCGGCGCGCAGCTCGTCGCGATGCTGCGGGACGTCGTGATCACCGAGAGCGCCGCGGGCGACACTGCGGCCCCAGCAGCCAGGACCGACGCCGCTGCGACCGCTGCACCGTCGACCGCCGCCCCGGCCGACGCGGACCACGGCGGTGCGGACCCGGGTGGTGCGGCACCGACCGGGTCCCGCCCGGCCACCCTCGACGCACTGCCCGAGGAGTCGCTGCAGCGCACGGTCGCCATGGCCGCGCGGCTCTTCGACGCCCCGATCGCCCTGGTCGACGTACTCGACGAGGACCGCGAGTGGTCGCAGTCGTGGATCGCCGAGGGCGTCGACGAGGCGGCTCGGAACATCAGCTTCCGCAGCGGCTTCGCGCCGGTTCCGGTACCCGTGGTGATCCCGGACGGTTCGGTGCACCCGGAGATGCGGCAGAGTCCGCTCGTCACCGGGCCGCTCGGCATCCGGTTCTACGTGAGCGTCCCCCTGCTCCGGCACGACGGGACAGCGGTGGGGACGCTCGCCGTGCTCGACGTCCGCGCGCGCGAGGCATCCGAGGCCGACCTGGCGAACCTCCGCGACCTCGCCGCCCTGGCCGTCACACAGCTCGAGCTCCGCCAGGAGGGGCTGCGCACGACGAGCGACGCGCTCCCGCTCGACGGCGCCCACTGAGCCGCACCGCGGACCGGCACGGACGACAGCCCGCCGACGTCAGGCGCTCGGCTGGTCGCCCGACCAGGCCACGGCGCGGTCGGCCTGCTCCGCGGTGATGCTGGTCACGGCACCGCAGTTCACGCACTCGTTGCGGTGGGACCGCGCCAGCGGGATCAGCGGCACGAAGAACACGCTGAGCTTCGTCGTGCGCCGCACCACCCGCTGCGCCGCCAGGACGCCGCACACGCCGCAGACGAAGCGGACCACGGCGAGCAGGGTGTCGGTGCCACGGGTACCGAAGATCAGGAACACACCGCGAGGCTACGCGAGCAGCAGCGGCAGACCGTCAGGCGTCAGACACCGTCACGCGGAACGACCGCACGAGCGGCTCGTCCGGTGCGACGACGGTGGGGGAGTCCCAGGCCAGGGCCGAGCCGACGGCCGGGTACTCGGCGACCCGCACGAACCACGGGTCGCGGTGGTCCTGCGCCTCGACGAGCACGCGCGCCCGTCCGCCGCCGAAGGACCCGGTCCACGACACCGTGGGCGCGACCGATCCGTGCACCTGGTCCTCGCCCGACCCGTCGGGTGTCCGGACCACGACGTCGGTGCAGGGCGCGAAGCGCAGGAACCAGCCGCCGTACCCGGCCCCGGCACGGCCGTGGCTGCCCGGACTGCCGAGCACCGCCCGTCGGTCACCGGCTGCGCGGAACGACGAGGTCCACGTGAGCTGCCACCCACCGGACGCCGGACCCCAGGCGAGCGCGCGGTCCTCGTGGAGCAGCGGATCACCGCCCGGGCCGCGCCAGACGATCCCCACCCGCAGCCGTGACCGGTCCGACGCACCAGGCTCCCTTGACCCGGACCCGGACCCGGACCCGGACTCCACGGACGCGGATGAGACGGGCCCGGACTCGACGCTCCCGGACTCGACCGTGGCGAACCCGTGGTCGTCCTGCCACCGGTAGCCCGCACCCGGCACGTACGTCGGCCCACCCCAGCAGTTGACGCCGTCGACGTCGGGCAACGCGATGCCGAGGCCCGAGTGCCAGGCGTGGTCGTCGGGGCCCCGGGCGGTCAGCACGACGCCACCCAGGGTGCGCACAGGGTGCACGAACGGCCGCGGCGCCCAGGCCCGGGGGAGGTCCGTGCCGTCGAGCACCTCGCCCACCTGCACCTCGGCGACCTCGAGGCACCCGGGCACACAGCGCGCACCGCCCGCTCCCACGCTGCCGTCCGTCCCCGCAGCGCCGTCCGTCCCCGCAGTGCTGTGCGTCCTCACCGCCCCGACGCTACGCGCTGACCCGCCCGGGTCGTCGCCGCACGAGCACCACGCTGTCGACGGTCTCGTGCCGCTCCCCGTCCGGACCGGTGCTCGACCGCGGACGTCCCTCGGCCACCACCACGTCCCACCCGCCGTCGAGCTGCAGTGCCGCGAGGTCCTGCTCGGGCGTGGGGAAGCGGTACGCCCGCATCTCCTCGGGCAGGTCGCCGTGCGGCGGTGCGGCGTGCGCGGTGACGAGCAGGTGCCCGCCCGGTGCCACGGCCATGGTCGCCCGGTGCAGGATCGTGTCGCGCGGGATCTCGACGGGCCACGACTGCAGGAACGACGCCGTGACCAGGTCGAACCGCTCCTCGGCACCCGGGGCCCAGGTCGCCAGGTCGGCGGCGACGAACCGCGTCCGCTCGGCCACCCCGGCGGCATGCGCCGCACGCTCGCCGCGCTCGACGGCCGTCCGGGAGAGGTCGACACCGGTCACGGTCCA
>CAJYIG010000394.1 GCA_913774725.1 uncultured Curtobacterium sp.
GCGGGGCCGTCGTTCTTCTCCTCGTACAGCGAGAAGTACTCGAGCATGTCGCGGACGTCGGGCGTCAGGGTGCGGTCGTTCTCCCACGCCGGCGGCATCAGCGTGACCACGGCCTCGACGATGTCGAGCCCGTCGTCGAACACCCGGCTCTGCAGGGTCTGGTCGAGGCGGCTCGAGTCCGACTGCCCGGGCGGCCGGACGATGCTGCGCGTGCGGGCGGCGGCGAGGGCCTCGTCCGACAGGCGGTTCTTCCGGTCGGTGTTCAGCTCACCGTTGTGCGCCATGAGGCGGAACGGCTGCGCCATGGTCGGGTGCGGCTCGGTGTTCGTCGAGAACCGGGTGTGGAAGTAGAGCGTCCGCACCGAGTGCCGCGGGTCCGTCAGGTCCCGGAAGTACGAGATGACCTCGCCCGAGTTCAGACGGCCCTTGAGGATCTGCGTCCGGGCGCTGAGCGACAGCGGGTACAGGGCGGCGTGCGGGGCGTGCGCCTCGGCGGCCTGCGTGTAGGAGACGCGCTCGACGGCCAGGAGCGCACGGTTCGCGGCGGCGTCGACCTCCGAGCGCTCCCACGACGCGGGCGCACGGAAGACCCACTGCACGATCGGCAGCTGGTACTGCTCGGCCTCGGGGCGGGCGACCGAGTGGTCGACGGGGACGTCGCGGACGAGCAGGAGCTCGAAGCCCTCGTGCTCGATCGCACCCGTCACGGTCTGTTCGGCGGCGGCACGCTCGGCCGGGTCGGACGGCACGAAGCAGTTCGCGACGCCGAAGTGCCCGGCGCGCAGGGCCGCGCCGGTGATCGCGCTGAAGAACTCCACCGACAGGTCGATGCTCACGCCGGCGCCGTCGCCGACGCCCTCGGCGGACTTGCCGCCGCGGTGCGGGATCGAGCAGAGCGCTTCGTCGCCCTTGCGGAGGACGTCGTGGCTCGGGGTGCCGTCGAGGCGGGTGATGAAGCCGACGCCGCAGTCGCTCGACTCGCGGGCAGGGTCGTACAGACCGAAGGGGGAGGGGTTCACGTGCGGGTCCAGTGGGGCTCAGCCGGCAGCGGACGGCCAGGGCTGCATCGGTGGAGCGCTCGCCGCGGGCGGACCGGTGGTGGCGGTCGCGGCCCTGTGTGGGGGTGGTGCGGTGAGCCGATGCTACGGGTTGGTATACCGCAGGTGCAACAGACCGGCCGGACGGGAGGCGCGGGGCGGCCCGGCCACGCGCCTCCCGTCCGTCCCGGTGCCGGTCCCGACGCTGGTGCCGGGATGATCGGGCGCGGGGCGGTCAGCCGGCGCGTTCCTCGAGGACCGGACGCTCGTCGGCGGGTGCCGGCGCGGACGGGGCTGCGGGGGATGCCGTGGGGTGGACGAGGACCGGACGGCGCCGGGTGCGGAACACCCATGCCTTGAAGAGGACGAAGCGCACCAGGGTCGCGACGAGGTTCGCACCGGTGAGCACGAGCACCTCGGCGCCGTGCGACGCCCCGGGCGTGGTGGCGTGCAGCAGCACGAGCGAGCCCGCGGTGATCGCCCAGGCGATGCCGAACACGACGAGCCCCTGCACGTGGTGCACACCGGCTCCGGCACGGCCGCGCACCCCGAAGGTGAAGCGTCGGTTCAGGGCGGTGTTGCCGATCGCCGTGAGCAGCAGCGCGAGGAAGTCGGCGGTCTGCGCGCCGATCGCCGGGCGGAACAGGGCGTAGAGCACCGCGAAGGCGACGGTGGACAGGACGCCGATCGTGCCGAAGCGCAGGAGCTGCCCGACGATCCCCACGTGCGGCGTCGTGAAGGGCTGACGGCCGATGGCGTCGTACACCGGGGCGATCGGGATGCGGCCGGTCGCCAGGCCGCGGGAGACGCGCCACATGCCCTTGAGGTCCTCGGTGGCGGTCGAGGCGATGTGCACCGAGGAGTCCACGTCGTCGATCCAGTCGACCGGGACCTCGTGGATGCGCAGCCCGGCGTGCTCCGCGAGCACGAGGAGCTCCGTGTCGAAGAACCACGCGTCGTCCTCGCACAGGGGCAGCAGGTGGTCCGCCGCCTGACGGGTGATCGCCTTGAACCCGCACTGGGCGTCGGAGAACGAGACGCCCATCGTGCTGCGGAGGAGCAGGTTGTACGAGCGGGAGATGAACTCGCGCTTGCCGCCTCGGACCACCCGCGAGGACCCCGCCAGCCGTGTGCCGATCGCCACGTCCGAGTGCCCGGAGAGCAGCGGCGCCACGAGCGGCTCGAGTGCGGCGAGGTCGGTCGACAGGTCCTCGTCCACGTACACGAGCACGGCGGCGGGCGAGTCGGCCCACACGGCCTTGAGTGCGCGCCCGCGGCCCTTGCGCGGCAGGTGGACGGCGTGCACCTCGGGCAGCATGGCGGCGAGGTCGTCGGCGATCCGGGCGGTGTCGTCGGTCGAGGCGTTGTCGGCGATCGTGATCCGCCAGGAGTGCTGCAGCGAGGTGCGGCAGAACTGGTGGAGACGTCGGACGTGGGCGGCGAGGGTGCCCTGCTCGTCGTGGCAGGGCACGACGATGTCGACGTCGACCGGGCTGCTGCTGTCGGGGGAGTTGGCTGCTTCCGTCATGCTGCCCAGGCTCGGCAGCGCACCGATGCGCTCCGCAGCAGCACCCTGTGGTGCCCCTAAGAAGCGAGCGGTCCGTCCCCGCGTGCCCGCTCGCGAGCGCCTGCCGAGGACGGGTCAGCCGGTGGTGCCCAGGACGATCTGCACGACGGCGACGACGGCGAGCGCTGCGATGGGCACACCCGCGATCCAGAGCCCCGCCCGCGTCTGGGTCCGCCGGATCGTCGGCACCGCGTGCGAGGTCTGCGCGAACCGCGTCGCGGCGACGAGCTCGGGGGCGGCGGCTGGTGGCTCGGGTTCGGGCTGGGGTCGGTCGTCCTCGAACGCCGGGACCTCGACGACCAGGTCCTCGGGGCGGGCGCGGTCCGGCAGGTGACGGTACCGCTCGTCTGCCCGGCGCGGACCACCCGCTCGCACGTCGTCGTGTCGCTGGTCCATCGCGTTCCCCTTCCGCCGGTGGTCGCAGCGTACTCGGCGAACACGCGCGTGCGGGCGCGGGGCGACGCGCAGCCGACCGGTGTGGCGGGCGCGGGTCGACGCACAGCCGACCGGTCCGGACGTCGCGTGACGATCCCGGTCCGTGGAGCGCGGGGATCGTGCACCGGGATCGTCAGGCGCCGGATCGGGTCTCGGTCTCCGGCAGGTCCACCGTGAACGCGGTGCGCCCGGGCTCCGACGCGACCCGGACCGTGCCGCCGTGTGCCGTGACGACCGCGCGGACGATCGCCAGTCCCAGGCCGCTCGTCCCGTGCTCCCGCGACCGCGACGACGATCCCCGGGCGAACCGGTCGAACAGCACCGGCAGGACCTCGGGGTCGATCGGCGGCCCGTCGTTCGCCACGACGAGCCGCGCGAGCCCGGCCCCGACGCCCTCGCTGCCCTCGGGGCGCGGGACCCGTTGCAGCGACACCACGACGGTCGTCCCCTCCGGGGTGTGCGTCCGCGCGTTCGCGAGCAGGTTCGTGACGACGCGCCGCAGCTGTCCCGCGTCGCCGGACACCTCGAGCGGGTGGTCGTCGGCGACCTGCACCGTCCACCGGTGACCGGGCGCGGTCGTCCGGACGTCCATCACGGCTTCGACCACCGTGGCGGTCAGGTCGACCGCCTCGCGCACCGGCGCGGGTCCGGAGGCCAGCGCGACCGCGTCGAGCCGCGCCAGCAGCAGCAGTTCCTCGACCAGGTCGCCCATGCGCACCGCCTCACGGCCGATCCGCTCCGCGTTCCGGTGCAGCGCGTCGACGTCGCGTGAGCCGGTCGACAGCTCGGCGTAGGCGCGGACGGTCGCGATCGGTGTCCGCAGCTCGTGGGAGGCGTCGGCGACGAAGGTGCGCATCCCGCGCTCGGCGTCCCGACGGACGGTCAGGGCACGACCGACGTGCCCGAGCAGACGGTTGAGCGCCGTGCCGACCTGGCCGACCTCGCGGTTGACGACGAGGGCCGACGGCGGCACGCGCACGACGATGTCCGCGTCGCCGCGCTCGAGGTCGAGGTCGGTGACGCTCGACGCGACCGAGGCGACCCGCTCGAGCGGGCGCAGGGAGCGCCGGACCGCCAGGGTGAGGGCCCACGCCGCGACGAGGAGCGCGAGCAGGGTGGTGCTCCCGATGACGACGACGAGCCGGACCACCGACGCACGCACGTCGCCGAGGGGCAGCGCGGTCACGAACACGTCGCCGTCGCGGGTGACCGCCTGGGCCCGGTAGGCCCCGAGGGTGCCCAGCGAGACGGTCGTCGGGTCGGCCCCCGGGGTGACGTCCGCGAGCACGGCCTGCTGCGTCCGGCTGAGGCGGTGCTGCTCGCCCGCGCTGTCCGTGTAGCCGGCGAGCACGGCATCACCGTCGCGCAGGATCGCCACGACGGTGCCGGCGGCCTGCCCCGGGGCTCCGATGAAGCGGTTGTCCGGGTCCTGCTGCGAGTCGGAGGACCCCGGCGGCGGACCGGACGGTGGCTGCCCGCCTGGCGTCCGGCCAGCAGCCGTCGCCAGTTCCGCGTCCAGCCGTCCGACCAGGTACTCGCGGAAGGCGATCACCGTCACCGCTCCGACGACGACGTTGGTCACGACGAGCAGCAGCGCCACGGCCCCGACGATCCGCCACCGCAGCGACGGCGGCCGCACCGGCCGGGAGGCCCGTCCCGCCTCGTCCGGACCGCTCACGTCGTCGGCCGCAGCACGTACCCGGCGCCCCGGACCGTCTGCAGCATCGGCTCGCGTCCGGCGTCGAGCTTCCGCCGCAGGTACGACACGTACATGTCGACGAGGTTCGACGACGTCCCGAAGTCCATGCCCCACACGCTCGCCAGGATCTGCTCGCGGGAGAGCACCCGGTTCGCGTTCCGGGCCAGGTGCCGGAGGAGCTCGTACTCCGTCGGCGTCAGGTCGACCGGTTCGCCGTCCCGCTGCACCGAGCGGTCCTCCTCGTCGAGCCGGAGGTCGCCCACCACGACCGCCGACGACCCGGGCGCGGCGACCACCTGCGGCGCGGTGCGGGCGAGGATCCGGGCGCGGACGAGGAGCTCCTCGATGCCGAAGGGCTTCGTCAGGTAGTCGTCGCCGCCACCGGTGAGTCCGGCGAGCCGGTCCTCCGGGGCGTCCCGCGCGGTGAGGAACAGCACCCGCACGGGGTCCCGGGCGTCCCGGAGCCGCTCGAGCACCTCGAACCCGTCGATGTCGGGCAGCATCACGTCGAGCACGACCACGTCGGGCAGGAAGTTCCGCGCGGCGAAGAGCACGTCACGGCCCCGGTGGACCGCGCGCACGGACCAGCCGTCGCCCTCGAACGCGAGGGCGACCGCGTCGGCGAGCGCGTGCTCGTCGTCGACGACGAGGACACGGACGGGCGTGCCGTCGGTGCGCTGCAGGGGGCGGTCCGTCATGGCACGGAGCCTAGCCACCGCCGTGTCCTCGTCGTGCGTCACTGCGACGCGCTCAGGTCGTAGACCGTCTGGCCGCCGACCGTGGTCGCCTCGTAGTTCGCGGCGACCCACTCCTGGATGGCGCTCGCGGTCGACGATCCGCCGCCCGGGCCGCCACCCGTCCCGCCGCCGGAACCCGACGACACGTAGTACCCGATGTCACCGGCCGCGACCCAGGCCTGGAACTCCGCCAGCGTCGGCGCGGGGTCGCTCGACCACCCGCCGATCGCCATCACGGCGGTGTCGGTGTCGAGCTCGAGCTGCGCGGCGGACTGGGAGCCGTTCACCGCGGCCGACCACTTCGCGTCCGAGGCGGCGAGCAGCTTCGTCAGCGCGGACGAGGTCGTCGTGCCGCCGGGGCCTGTCGTACCGCCGCCGGTCCGGGTGCCGTCGCTCGAGGTCGCGTCCCCGGATGTCGCGTCGCCCGAGGTCGCGTCGCCGGAGCCGTCCGGCATCGTCGGCGGCTTGCCGGTCGTGCCCTCCGGCGCCGCGCCCGTCGGCGGCTGACCGCCGCCGGGGAACCCGCCGTCCTGGGAACCGTCAGCCGATCCGCCGGGGCCTCCCGTGCCTCCCGGCTGCCCGCCGCCACCCCCGGGGAAGCCCGCTGCGCCGCCGGAGCCGCTGCCGGCCGGACCGACGCTCGGGATGGACCCGGAGTGCGCGACGGTCGTCGTGGCGAGCGCGTAGGCGGTCGTGCCGGTCATGCCGAACAGGGTGCCGGCGAGGACGCCGACGGTGACGGCCGTGCGGAGGCCGGGGACGCTGCCGACGACGATCGCGGCGGCGGAGAGCAGTCCGCCGACCAGGACCGCCCAGCGGAGCCACGGCAGCCACGTCGGGTCCTCGTTCAGCAGGCACCAGCTCCAGTACGCGGTGCCGCCGACCATGGCCGCGAGGCCGAGGCGACCGGTGATGCGCTCGCGGGCGTGCCACAGCAGGGCGCCGCCGGTGCCGACCAGGCCGGCGATCGCCGGGGCGAGCGCGACCGTGTAGTACGGGTGGATCGTGCCGGACATGAACGAGAACACGAGGCCGGTGACGAGCAGCCAGCCGCCCCACAGCACGAGGCCGGCGCGTGCCGGGTCGGCCAGGTGTCGACGGCCGACGACGACCAGGCCGAGCACGAGTGCGACGAGCGCCGCGGGCAGGAGCCAGGAGATCTCGAGGCCCATCTCGGACGAGAACAGGCGGTTCAGCCCGGTGGAGCCGCCGAACGACGAACCGGCGGTGCCCCCGCCCGTGCCACCGCCGCCGCCGTTTCCCGAGCCGCCGAAGATCCGGCCGAGCCCGTTGTAGCCGAACACGAGGTCGAGGACGGTGTCGTCCGTGGAGCCCCCGATGTAGGGACGGGACTCGGCCGGCCAGAGCGCAACGGCCACGACCCACCAGCCGGCGGACACGACCAGGGACACCGCGGCGATGCCGACCCCGATCGCGCGCCGGCCCCAGCTCGTGCGGGCGGCGAACAGGTACACGAGGCCGAACGCCGGCAGCACCAGCAGCCCCTGGAGCATCTTCGTCAGGAACGCGAAGCCGAGGGCGACACCGGCGAGGGCGATCCACCGCCAGCTGCCCCTCGGGAGGGCCCGGACCGTGCAGTACGCGCCCGCGGTCATCAGCAGGACGAGGAGCGCGTCCGGGTTGTCGAAGCGGAACATCAGCGCGGCAGCCGGGGTCGCCGCGACGACGAAGCCCGCGAGCAGAGCACCGACGTTCGCGGTGGTCGTGCCGAGGCGGGTGAGCGTGCGTCGGACGGTGCCCCACACGAGCGCGACCGAGGCGACGGCCATGAGGGCCTGGGGGAGCAGCAGGCTGAACGACGAGAAGCCGAGCAGCCGGGCCGACAGCACCATCACCCAGAGCGACGCCGGGGGCTTGTCGACGGTGATGAAGTTCGACGAGTCGAGCGAGCCGAAGAAGAAGGCCTCCCACGACTTCGTGCCGGCCTGCACGGCGGCGGCGTAGAAGCTGTTCGCGTACCCGGAGATGCTGAGGTCCCACAGGTACACGACGGCGGTGACGACGAGGAGCGCCCAGAAGGTCGGGCGGAGCCAGCGGGCGTCCTCGCGCTCGCCGAGGAACAGACGGGCGGCGGCCGGGCGGCGCGTGGGCGCTCCCGGGTGCGCTCGGTCGTGACGGTCGGTCGCGGGGATCGGGTACGTGGTCATGGCAGCGAGCATCGCCGCGCCAGGTCGGCCGTACCGATGTGCCGCCTTGGTGCTCCCTAAGACCGCAGCGACGCGGCTCGGGTCACCCTCCGGTCACCGCGCGACGGATCTGCTCGATCGGGACCTTCGGCGAGCGGTCGGCGGCCAGCAGGCCGTTGGTCTCCTGCATCGTGTCGGTGAGCTGCGTCCAGCAGGACCCCGCGAGGAACGAACTCGCGCGCACTGCGTCGTGCAGCGCTGCGACACGGGCGATCCAGTCGGGGCCGTCCGTTGCAGAGGTGTACCCCCAACCGTCCTGTCCGTGGCCGGCTGGTCGGAACCGTACGCCGCCGAACTCCGTCAGCATCACCGGCTGCCCGCGGTCGACCGCCCCGCCGACGAACTGCGGGTGTCCGGACGGCGCCAGTCCTTCGAGGGCACGGGTGCGTGCTGTCTCGTCGGCGTAGGTGCGTGCGAGCACCGCCCCGTCGCCCTCGTAGTCGTGGATCGTGACGATGTCGGTGTCCTGCTGCTCCCAGCCGTCGTTGCTGACCACCGGCCGGGAGGGATCGAGTGCCCGGGTCAGGTCGACGAGCGCCCGGGCGTACGCCTGTTGCGCGGGGTCGGTGACGACGTGCTGGATGCCCCAGGACTCGTTGAGCGGCACCCAGGTGACGATCGACGGATGGGACACGTCGCGCTCGACCGCGGCGATCCACTCGGTGGTGAGCCGCTGCACGGCGGTGGGGGAGAACTCGTACGCGTTCGGCGCCTCGCCCCAGACCAGCACGCCGAGGCGGTCCGCCCAGTAGAGGAAGCGTGGGTCCTCGATCTTCTGGTGCAGCCGGACCGCGTTGAAGCCGAGCGCCTTGACGAGCTCGACCTCCTGTCGGTGGGCAAGCGGGTGCGGTGCCGCGAGGTGCGACTGCGGCCAGAAGGCCTGGTCGAGGACACTGCGCACCGTGTACGGCTGACGGTTCAGGAGGAAGCGGCCGCCACCCACGCCGACGCTGCGGATGCCGAGGTAGCTCCCCACCACGTCGAGCACCCGACCGTCCGTGTCGACCAGGGTGAGGACGGCGTCGACGAGCCGCGGCGTCTCCGGGGACCAGGTGAGTTCGTCCTGGGCCTGCCCGTTGCGCTGGCGGGCGACCGGCACCGTGACGTCGAGCGTCGGGTGGCTGTGGGTCGCGTCCCACTCCGTGCTCCCGAGGTCCTCGTCCCGCTCGTCGAAGCGGAGGGCGATCCGCAGCCGCGCGCCGTCCGGCACCGGGCCACGGAAACGGACCGACAGCGCGCTGGCGGTCGGGCCTGCGGGAGTCCACCGGACCGCGTCGATCGCGCCGGTGGGGACGGCCTCAAGCCAGACCGTCTGCCAGATCCCCGTCGTGCGGCGGTACCAGATCGCGTGGGCGTCCTCGTGCCAGTCCTGCTTGCCGCGCGGCAGGGTGACGTCGTGCGGGTCGTCCTCGGCGCGGACCACGAGCAGGTGCTCGTCGGCGTCGGAGCCGTCCGTGAGCAGGGCGGTGACGTCGAGGGTGAACGGCGTGTGACCACCCTCGTGCTGCCCGACGAACCGGCCGTCGATCCAGACCTGTGCACTGTGGTCCACGGCACCGAAGTGGAGGAGCAGGCGCGGGCGGCGGGGTCCGTGGCCCGCGGCCGCGAGCTCGTCGCGGCCCAGGGTCCGGGCGTACCAGACCATGGGGTGGAACCCCGGTTCGGCGATGCCCGATGCCTCCGACTCCGGGGGGAACGGCACCGTGATCGTGCGCGGCGACGGCAGACCGGTCGCCCAGCCCTCCTCCCTCCCGGTGTCCCCGTCGTCGTGGCGGAAGTCCCACGGGCCGCAGAGGTCCACCCAGTCGCGCCGCACCAGCTGCGGTCGCGGGTACCGGCCGTCCTGTCGGCTCGCGAGGGGGACCGTGTCGGGGTCGAGGGGACCCGAGGGGGCAACGCTGCTCATGGTCCGTGAATGTACAGCGCTGTAAATCGGCCGTCAACGATACGGTGAGCGAGTGGGACGGGTCACGCTGCAGGACGTCGCCGAGCACGCCGGCGTCTCGATGAAGACGGTCTCGAACGTCGTGCGGGGCTACGAGCACGTCAGCGACGCGATGCGCTCCCGCGTGCAGCGGTCCGTCGACGCGCTCGGGTACCGACCGAACGTGGCCGGTCGCCGCCTCGCGACCGGCCGGACGAACATGCTCGCGTTCGCCTTCCCCGACCTCCGGCGCCCGTACTTCGCCGAGCTCGCGCACGTGTTCTCCCGGGTCTGCGCTGCACAGGGGTACCAGCTCCTGCTCGAGGAGACCGCCGGATCCGCCGGCGGAGAGCTCTCCGCCGTCCGAGGGCGGGAGGCGGGCGTGGTCGACGGCGTCGTCATCCACCCCCAGGAACACACGCCCACCGAGATCGATCGTGCCCGCGGCGACACCCCCGTGGTGTTCCTCGGCGAGGACGTCCGGCCCGATGGCGCCGACCTCGTCGCGATCGACAACGTCCGAGCTGCCGCCGAGGCCGTGGCGCACCTCGTCGCGCTCGGGCGTCGGCGCATCGGGTTCCTCGGCCACGAGGTCGGCGGGCTGTCCCGTACCTCGGCCTTCCGTCTCGAGGGCTACCGCGACGGGCTGGCCGCTGCACGGCTGCCCTTCGACCCGTCGCTCTGCGTCCCGCGCGCGGTGGGCGATGCCCGCGGCGCCGAGGATGCCTTCGGTCGTGCGCTCGACGCCGGCCTGTCGATCGACGCGCTGCTCTGCCGCGACGACCTGGCGGCCGTCGGCGCCCTGCGGGCGATGCGGCTCCGGGACCTCGACGCCCCCCGTGACGTCGCGGTGGTCGGGTGGGACGCCATCGGCCTCGCATCCAGCCTGGTCCCGAGCCTGACGTCGGTCGCGCCGGACACCGTGGCGCTCGCCGAGGCGGCGCTCGAGCGTCTGCGTGAGCGCATCGAGGGCCGCCCCGGCGCCGGCCGGTCCGTGACGGTCGGACACCGTCTGCTCGTGGGGGAGAGCGCACCGTACCCGGACGGTTCGGTCGACTGAACCCGCGGGTCCGCCCGACCCGTGCGGGACGACGTCGGCGTCGTTCCTCGACGGCCCCGGTCAGGCCTCGTCGGGGTGCACGCTCCCCAGGAGCTCGACGAGCGCACTCCGGAGCGACCCGGGAAGCCCGACGGACTCGAGCTCGACGATGCGGTCCGCCCGCGGCGCGTTCCGGTCCAGGACCTCCCACGCGGCCAGTTTCTCCGGGTTGCCGGCCTGCGCCCGCTCGAGCAGGTCGCGTGCCGCGTCGCGGGCGTCGACCCCGACCGTCGGGACACCGGCGAGCGTGAGCACGGCACCCTCGTCGGATGCGGCCTCGACGTCGACGGAGAACCGGCCCGCATCGACGACTGCCGTCTCCTGTCCGGCTGCGGGTGTGCCGAGGAACGTGATCCGCCACCGTCGTCGAGCAGGTACGGCGCCGGTGTCACCGGTGGCGGGGTCGATCCGGAAGGTGGCGGCGTCGCGGTCCCAGGTGAGCGTCGTCCTGCACGGACCCGCTCCGTCGGCGCCCAGTGGGCCGTCCGACCCCTCGACGGCAGCAGGTCCCTCGCGGTCCTCGACCAGGGTGAACGACCCTGACGTCCCCGGTGCGACGAGGACCTCGAGTGCCGCGGGGTTGACCGTCGCGTCGACCTCCTCCGGCGCGGCGAGCGGCAGGATCCCGCCGGCGCGGAGCAGTACCGGGACGGTCTCGATCGTGCGGTGGAGCTCGACGAACCGGTCCCCGGCGTAGGTGGTACCCGTGAAGACGTCGGTCCAGGTCCCCGGCGGCAGCCACGCCCGGGCACGACCACGGAGGGTGACCTGGTCGCGCGGCTCGACGATCGGTGCGACGAGCAGCTCGGTGCCGAAGGCGTACTCGTTCGGCACCCGGTACGCCTCGTCGCGGTGCGGCTCGAGGTGGTACATCGGGCGGACCAGGGCGGTGCCGGCGGCGGCGAGGTGGTTCATGGTGTGGAGGTAGGGCACGAGCCGGTGGCGGAACCGCAGGGCGGCGCCCATGGCGGCGCGGGACTCGGCCGGGAACATCCACGGCTCCTTGCGGATGAAGGGGTTGTTCGCGGAGTGCAGGCGCATGACCGGGGAGAACACGCCGAACTGCACCCACCGCGTCGCGAGCTCGTCGTCACGGACCCCGCGGGTGTGCCCGCCGATGTCGTGGCTCCACCAGGGGTACCCGATGTTGGCCGCGGTGGCGGTGAACTCCGGCTGGAACGCCAGCGACGCCCACGAGACCACTGCGTCACCGGAGAACCCGACGGCGTAGCGGTGGCTCCCCGGGCCCGCGTAGCGCGAGAACGTCATCCCCGTCCCGCCGTCCCGGGCCGAGTCGAGCAGGTGGAAGTGGTTGAGCAGCCAGAGCGGATCGACCCCGGGGATGCTGGTCGTCCGTCCCTGTTGCCAGTCGATCCACCAGAAGTCGACCCCCTGCTCCTCGAGCGGGCGGTGGAGCACGTCGAAGTACGCGCGCAGGAACGCCGGGTCGGTCGGATCGAAGCCGATCGTCTGCTCGGACTCCGGATCGACGCCGGTCGCGGCCGCCATCGCCGGGTAGGCGTCCTCGAACGCGCGGACACCGTCCGCCGGGTGCAGGTTGAGCGTCGTGCGCATGCCGCGGCGGTGCAGCTCGCCGAGGAACGCAGCCGGGTCGGGGAAGAGCGACGGCTCCCACGAGTACCCGGTCCAGCCGTCGCCGAACCGGGGCGGCACGGAGTCGACACGGTGCCAGTCCATGTCGATGACGGCGACCGAGAACGGCAGGCGCTCCTCGGCGAACCGGTCGAGCAGCGCCAGGTAGGACTCGTCCGAGTACGGGTGGTACCGGCTCCACCAGTTGCCGAGCGCCCACCTCGGCAGCAGCGTCGGCGGCCCGGAGACGGCGTGGAAGGCCTGGAGTGCTGCGTCGTAGTCACGCCCGTACGCGAACACGGAGACGTCACGTCGTCCGGGCGCGCGACTCCCGACCCAGCCGTCGTCCTCGAACAGGAAGGACCCGCTGTCGTCGAGCGCGACGATGCCGTCCCGTGCCAGGACGCCGGACTCGAGCGCCATACGGCCGTCGACGTCGTCGAGCGTCCGACCGGTGCCGCCGAGGTCACGTGGCTCCTGCCCGTAGCGCCACCGGTTCGCGTCCGGCCCGGAGGTCTCGACGACGAACCCGGTCGCCGAGAACGGCCGTCCGTCGTACCGCAGCGTCGCCCGGTCCGTCGTCACCTCGACCCCGTCGCCGCGTCGCGTGACCGTGTACTCGGGGACGTCGAGTCGCCGCCGGATCGCGAAGGTCGAGGCGCGGTCCTCGAACGCGCCGTCGTCGCTCCACTCGACACGGAACAGGCCGTCCTGCAGCACGGTGACACGCCAGTGGTCGCCCTGCACGACGGCGTCCGGGGACGCGACAGGATCGGATCCCGGGAAGGGGCGGATGGTGGGCAGTGGCCCGGTGGGCGGCGTGGTCACGATGGTGGTCCTGTCCCGGCCGGTGCGGCCGTCGTCGGTCTGGAGGCGTGGGTCGCGCTCGCGTCACGGGTCACGCTGGGCGCTGGCGTCGGCCTGGGGCTCGGGTCAGCTCTTCACGGCGCCCTGCGTCACGCCGCTGATCACCCAGCGCTGCGCGAAGAGGTAGACCACGATGGTCGGCGCCAGGGCCATCAGGTACGAGGCGAAGGCGACGTTGTAGTTCGTGCCGAACTGGCTCTGGAAGATGTTCTGCACCACGGGCAGTGTCTGCAGCCCCGGATCCGCGGTGACGAGGGACGGCAGCATGAAGTCGTTCCAGGACGCCAGGAACGCGAAGATGCCGACCGTCGCGTTCATCGGCCCGAGCAGCGGCAGGATGACGCGCCAGAAGATCTGCCAGGTGGACGCGCCGTCGATGCGGGCGCTCTCCTCCAGTTCGACGGGGATTGACCGGAGGAACGCCGAGTAGAGCAGCACGCTGAAGGACAGTTGGAACATCGCGTGCAGGATCGCCACCCCGATCGGGTTGTCGAGCGAGAGCATCGCCGTGAACTTGATCTGCGGCAGCGCGACGACGGGGAACGGCAGGAACATCGCGGCGAGCAGGTAGACGAACGACCAGCGGAAGAACCGGCGGTGCCAGTTGCGCACGATCGCGTACGAGGCGAGCGAGCTGAGCAGGAGCGTCACGACGACGGTCAGCGCAGCGACCGCCACCGAGACCGAGAACGACACCGGGAACCGGGTGAGGGTCCACGCTTCGGCGAAGCTCGCCGGGTTGAACGGCAGCGGCAGCGAGAGGGCGTTGCCGTCCACGGCCTGCGCGGGCGTCTTGAACGCCATCGCGACCGTGACGTAGAGCGGGACGAGGACGGTGAGCGACGCGACCGCCAGGACGATGGTCAGCGGCCAGTCGAACCGACCGAGCCGGTGTCGGCGCGGGCGGTCGCTCGGGGTGCGAGCGGCGGCGGTCGCCGGGGAACGGGTGTCGATGGCGCTCATGCGAGTCGGAGGTTCCTTCCGCGGGTCACCGCGAGCTGCAGGACCGAGATGAGGACGGTGATGATGAAGAAGACGGTCGCGTTGGCCATCTGGTAGGCGTAGTCGCCGCTCGTGAAGCCGGTGAAGATCGTCATCGCGACGCTGCTCGTCGCAGAGCCCGGACCGCCGTTGGTGAGGCCGACGATGACGTCGTAGGCGCCGAGGTAGCCCTTCACGCCGAGCACGGTGTTGATGACGATGAACCCGCCGATGAGCGGCAGCGTGATCGATCGGAGCTGCTTCCACGCGCCGGCGCCGTCGAGCGAGCTGGCCTCGTAGACGTCGGTCGGGATCGAGGTCAGCCCCGCCGTGTAGACGAGCAGGGCGCCGGGGATCGTCTGCCACGCGGACACGACGACGATCGCGAGCCAGGCGAGGTCGGGGTCGCCGAGGATGCTCTGCTCGAGCGGACCGAAGCCGACCGAGGTCGCCAGGGCGGGCAGGGTGTTCGAGAACAGGTAGTTGAACACGTAGGCGACGATGATGCCGGACACCACCATCGGGATCACGAACACCGCGCGGAGCCCCCCGGCGAAGCGGACCCGCTTCGTGAGGGCGACCGCGAGCGCCAGGGCGATCACCTGCGTGACGATCACCGTCACGACGGCGAAGCCGAGTGTGAACCCGTACGACCCGAGAATCGCCGGGTCGGAGACGAGGGCGCGGTAGTTCTCGATGCCCAGGAAGTGCCACTGCCCGAAGCCGAGGTAGTCGGTGAAGCTGTAGAAGACGCCGACGCCGGCCGGTGCCACGACGAAGGCCGTGAACAGCACGAGGGCCGGCACGAGGAACAGGTAGTACACGCCCTCGGTGCGGTTCAGCGAGCCGACGCGTCGGTGCACGCGCGACGCCGTCGTGGCAGGACCGGGACGTGGTTCCTCGGTGTCGGGGTTCAGCGGGGTCTGCATGGTCATGGGAGCTCCTGGGTCCGTGTCAGCGGTGCCGGGTCGTCGATGTCGGAAGCCGTGTTTCAGACGGTCGCCGAACGGCCCGCGAGCCGCCGCCAGTCGGTGTCGAGCTTCCGCAGCATGGACTCGAAATCTCCGCTGCGGATCGCCGTCTGCAGGTAGTTGCCGAGCGGGATCGATGTGGGGACGAAGGTCCCGGCGCCCTGGTAGAACGCTCCGTCGTCGACGTACTGCTGCAGGCCGGCGATGCGTTCGTCGTTCTGCGGAGCAGCGTCCTCGGTGGTCGCGAACGCCAGGTTGTCGAGGTTGTAGGCGTTGATGACGTCCCGCTGCATGAGGAACTCGACGAGCTCCCGGGCCTCGTCGAGGTGCGCCGTGGTGGTCGGGATCCACAGTCCGAGGTCGATGTTGACGCGCGCCTGTCGGTCGGCGGGGTCGTTCGACACCGGCAGCGCGAAGGTACCGACCGGGAGGTCCTCGTCGACCAGGGCGATCTGGCTGAGCGCCCACGGACCCTGCAGGTACATCGCGACCTTGCCCTGCCCGAACGCCAGGTTGCCGTCAGCGTAGGAGCGGGTGGCGTGGTCGGGGTTGAAGAAGGACGAGATCGTCTTCGCTCGTTCCATCGGCAGCGCGAAGTCCTTCTCGAACGAGACCTCGGAGTCCGGGCCGACGTCCGTCCCCTGTTCCTTCATCTTGCGGAAGAAGACCCCGGTGTCGACGAGGCTCCCGACCGAGTAGTCGAACAAGCCCTGCCACAGCGTCCACGTGTCGCGGTCCGTGGCGTAGACCGGGATGACGTCCGTCTGCTGCAGCGCCGTGCAGACGTCCACGAACTCGTCCCACGTCGTCGGCACGGGGAGGTCCTGCTCAGCGAAGATGCGCTTGTTGTAGATGACGCCGGCGGCGGCGAGCGAGAACGGCAGCACGCTGGTGCGGTCCTCGAACTTCGCGTACTGGGTCGTCAGCCCGTCGATGTCCTTGCGCACCCTCGCCGCGGACGGCAGGTCGCCCAGGTCACGCAGCACGCCGCGTTCGACGTACCGGGCGAGCTCGAGGTTGTCGTTGAAGCAGCCGACGTCGGCGGGTTCCCCGCGGACGAACTGCGGTGCGATCGCCACCGTGCTGTCGTGCACGACGTGGAGACCGCTGTGCTCGCGCTCGAACCGTCGCAGCAGATCGTCGAAGTACGCGATGACCTCTTGCTTCTGCTCGTAGAAGCGCAACGTCGTCCCGGCTGCGGCGGAGCCGCTCGGCGGCCGCGTCGAGCACCCCGCGAGTGTCAGCGCCCCGAGGGCCGTCCCCCCGACGGCACTCGCGAGGAACCCGCGGCGGCTCAGTGCCGTCGTCGCCGTCCTGTTGCTCATGACCATGGTCACTCCCTCGTGCGCTTCGTCGCGCGTGCTCTGTTTTACAGCGCTGTAAAAGCAAAGTCAACGAGAGTGACCGGAGCTTGACTGCTCGGCTCGGCTCGACCGGGTCAGGCGTAGCGGCGGGCGGCGCGCAGCGCGTGGGCGGTGTACGACCCGCCGAACAGGTACACGTGCAGCAGCAGGGGCGCGAGCTGGTGCAGCTCGACGCGCTCCTGCCACCCGTCGGCGAGCCGGGACTCGGCGTCGTACGCGGCGAGCACGGTCTCGAGCCGCGGGAGGCCGAACAGTGCCAGGAGCGCCAGGTCCGTCTCCGCGTGCCCGCCGTGCGGTGTGGCGTCGATGAGCACCGCGCCGGTCGGCTCCGCGGAGTCCGTCGGCCAGAGCACGTTCCCGGCCCAGAGGTCGCCGTGGATCCGCGCGGGGGCGTCCCCGACGAGGCGGGGCTGCGGGGAGCCGAGCGTGCCGTCCTCGAGGCGGTCGGCCACGCGGTCGAACACCGCGGCCTCGGCGGCGTCGAACCCGCCCCGGTCGACGATGCGGCGGACGAAGTCGCGGATGCGGTACTCGGCGAAGAACGCGCCCCAGCTCGCCGGAGCGTCGGCCGCTGTGGTGAACGGCGTGCGCGAACGGCCCATCCGGAGCCCACCGCTCGTCGGGAACCCGGGGGAGGGCGCACCCCAGTGCGACGCACCGGCGGCGTGGGTGTGCGCGAGCGACCGACCGAAGCGCTCGGCCTGCGCCCTCGTCGGGGAGCCGTCCGCGATGCGCTCCAGGTGCAGGACGGTCGGCTGCGGGTGGTCGAGCACGCGGGCGATCCGGGTGCCGCCGGTGTCCTCGGCCTCGGCGAGCCAGGCCAGGCCGGCAGCCTCGGCGGTGGCCTCGTCGGGGTCGCGGAAGGTCTTCACGTGGATGTCGGGCACGCGTCCCATCCTGCCGAGGCCGCGGTGCAGGCGTTCAGGCTCCGCGGCGGGACGCGTCACACCGCGTCGACGAGGGCCTGCGCCAGCGGGTGCCACGGCCGCGAGCTCGGCCCGCTGAGCACCAGCGTCCGGACGTACCGCGGCTCCACGGGCAGCATCACCAGGTCGTCGGGCAGCATCACGCGACCGAGCGTCGGCACGATCGAGACGCCCTCGCCGCGCTGGATCATGCCGAACATCGTGCTCATCTCCCGGACGCGGTGCGCCCAGCGGAACGGCTGCCCGGCGAGCTCGTGCATGCGCTGGATCTGGTGCTCGCACCCACCGCCGCCGGCGACGAGTCCGTCCTCGTGCAGGTCGTCGAGCGTCAGCGCCGTACTCGACGCGAGGGGGTGGTCCCGCCGCACGACGGCGCTCATCTCGTCCCGAGCGACGACCACGCCTCCGTCGGGCGCCGGCACCGGGTCGACGAGGACGGCAGCGTCCACGGTGCCGCCCTCGAGCCACTCGGGCATCTCGTCGTCGTCGCCCTCGTAGACCTGCACGTCGACGTCGGGCAGCGTCACCGCCCACAGCTCGCGGAGCCGCGGCAGCAGGCCCTGGCAGACCGTCGGCACGGCGGCGAGGCGCACGGTGCCGCGTGCCGTGGCGGGCCGCACCACGGCCTCCAGGGCGTCGACCGAGGCGAGCACGCTGCGGGCGTGCGCCAGCATGCGGTCGCCGAGCGGGGTGGCGACCGCGGCGCCGCCGCGCCGGACGACCGGGCCGCCGACCTCGCGTTCGAGCCCGGCGACGGCGTGCGAGACGGCGGACTGGCCGACGCCCAGTGCGGAGGCGCCGCCGGTGAAGGAGCCGGCGTCGACGGTCGCGACGAACGCGCGGAGTTGCTGGATCGAGAGGACCATGCGTTCCCTTCATGCCGTCATGCGGCGCAGTCGTTCGACACATGCCCGCGTGGTGGTCGATGCTAGCGCTCGTGAACGCCCTCCTCTACGTCCTGGTCGCCCTCACATGGGGCTCGAGCTTCTTCTTCGCGAAGATCGGCCTCGAGGGTCTCGCACCGCAGCAGGTCGCCACCGTGCGCACCGTGCTCGGCGCGCTCACGCTCGTCGTCGTGCTGCTCGTCACGCGGCGCCGGTGGCCGCGGGAGCCGCGCGTGTGGGGGCACCTGCTCGTCGTCGCGGTCTTCCTGAACGCGGTGCCGTCGTCGCTCATGGCGTGGGCGGAGCAGACCGTGCCGTCCGGTCTGGCGAGCATCTACAACGCGACGACGCCGATCATGACGCTGCTGGCGCTCGCCGTGCTCGTGCCGTCCGAGCGGCTGAGTCGACGGCAGCTCGGCGGCATCGCGCTCGGGATCGTCGGGGTGCTCGTGCTCGTCGGACCCTGGGACCTGGTCGGCGACCCTGCCGTGCTCGCCACCGTCCCCGGGCAGCTGGCGCTGCTCGGCATGACCGCCTCGTACGGCATCGGCCTGGCGTGGCTCCGCCGCTTCGGCGTCGGGAGCGGACAGGACCCGACCACCGTCGCGACCGTGCAGCTGAGCCTGGCGGCGCTGCTCATGCTGCTCGTCGCGCCCGTCATCGCCACCGGTCCGGTGCAGCTGGACTGGAGGATCGTGGCCGCGATGGTCGCGCTCGGTGCGGTGGGCACGGGGCTGGCCTACGCCTGGAACACCCGGTTGGTCGGGGCGTGGGGCGCCGGGCGGGCCTCCACGGTGACCTACCTGACGCCGGTCGTCGGGGTCGCACTCGGGGTCCTCGTGCTGGGGGAGCCGCTGCGGTGGAACGAGCCCGTGGGTGGGCTGGTGGTGCTGCTCGGGATCGCGTTGGCGTCCGGGGTGCTCGGTCGGCGGCGCGGGCGGTCGGCGGCGCGGGCGGCGACGGCCTGAGGGCGGGGACCCGAGCGTGGGGCAGGGCTCGGGTGCTGGGCTGGCCGGCGCTGTGCTGTGCTGTGCTGGCCGTTTTTT
>CAJYIG010000395.1 GCA_913774725.1 uncultured Curtobacterium sp.
GACCACGACCACGAGCAGGACGGCGGCGAGCACGAGACCGTCGAGCACGGCGACCACGTCGACTTCGTGCACGACGGCCACCGCCACGCGCGTCACGAGGACCACTACGACGAGCACTGAGCGTCGCTGACGCGACCGATGGCGGCCGGGAGGGACGTGGTGGAGCAGCCACGGACCTCCCGACCGTCGTCAGTGCGGTCTCGCACCTCCTACGCTGGCCGCATGGCGACGATCATCCGCACCGCGCGGTCGAGCGACGCGGACGCCGTCCAGCGGATCGAGGACGATGCCGACCGGCTGCTGATCGATCGCCTCCACGCCGAGGTCTGGTCCCCGGCTCCACACGGCAGTGCACGACTCTCGGAGCCCGGCTTCCTGCTTGTGGCCGACGTCGACGGCGAGGTCGCCGGCTTCGTGCACGTCCTCGAGGTGGAGGGCGTCTGCCACCTGGAGCAGCTCTCGGTCCGACCGTCGCGGGCGCAACGGGGCCTCGGGCGAGCGCTCGTGGAGTCGGCAAAGGACCGCGCGCGTGTTCGCGGCCACGATCGCATCTCCCTCCGCACCTACGCGGACGTGCCCTGGAACGCACCGTTCTACGCGACGGCCGGATTCGTCGAGGAGGAGCCGGCGACGCGCTTCCACCGGTCACTGCTCGAGGTCGAGGCGCGGCACGGCCTCGACCGGTACGGGCGCAGGGTGCAGATGGGCGCAGCGCTCGGCGCATCCCGTCCGTAGGGGCGTCCGCGGAGCCGAGCCGGTCTACGGGTGTCGGGTGCCCTCGCCGGCCAGCACCGCGCGGTAGCCCTCGCGGAACGTGGGGTAGCGCAGCTCCCAGCCGGTCGACCGGAGCAGGGCGTTCGAGAGCCGCTTGTCGCCGCCGGCCTGCCGACCCTCGGGCTCGGCGGTCGGCGGCCGCTCGACACCGAGCTCGTCAGCCAGGAACATCAGGACGTCGTCCAGCCGGACCGGTTCGTCGTCGGTCCCGAGGTACGTCTGTGCGGGATCGTCGATGCCCGCCAGGTGCACGAGTGCTGCCGCGGCGTCGTCCCGGTGTATGCGGTTCGTGTGCGGCGAGGTGCCGGACGACAGCCTGGCCTGCCCGGACCGGAGCTGGTCGATCAGTCGCTCGCGCCCTGGCCCGTAGATGCCGGAGAGCCGGACGAGCACGGCGCCGGGTGCCCGGTCGCGCAGCAGCGCCTCGGCCTCGAGCAGGACACCTGCGGTCGGGGTGCCCGCGCGCGCCGGGGTCTCCTCCGTGACCTCGCTACCGTCCTCGACGTCGTACACCGCGGTCGAGGACACGACGATCACGCGCGGCGATGCGCCGGACGCGTCGATGCCGTCGAGCATGTTCCGCAGGCCGTCGACGTAGGTCGCGCGGTACTCGTCGACGTCGCGGGAGCCGGCGGCGAACGTCACCACGACGACGCCCGTGTCCGCGTCGATCGACGGCACCTCGCGCCGGAGGTCGACGCTCCGACCTGTGATCGGGGACGGGACCAGCTCGGCGCGACGACGGAGTCCGGTGACCGGGTGACCGAGCGCCGCGAAGCGCAGGGCGGCCTCGGTGCCGAGGTCGCCGCAGCCGGCGATGACGACGGAGGAGCGGTGCTGCATGCTCCGAGCTTGTCAGGTGCTGGTCGGAGCGGCCCGAGCGCGAGGGCTCGGACCGGTCGACTCAGACCTGCTCGTTGTCCGGCGACTCGGGCTCGCCGCCGGAGTCGACGTCGCTGTCCTGCTGCGGGTCCTCGGTCGCGTTGCCGGTGGACGAACCGTCGGGCAGGTCCTCGGTGCGCTGGAACTCGCGCTCGGGGGCGTCCGTCGAGCCGTCGGTCGGGGTGTTCTCGTGCTGCTGGTCGCTCATGCGGCGCACGGTACGCGGGGGCCCCTCCACCGCCACCCGGGCGGAGCGGGCGAGCGGCAGCGGTCAGCGAGGCTGCGCGGTCAACGAGGCGGCAGCGGGCGGAGCTCACCCCACGCGAATCCGCTCTCGGCGATGAAGTCCTGCAGGTCGCTCTGCACGTCGGCGACGAGCTGTTCCGCGCCGCCCTCGATCCACAGCGAGCTCGAGCCGCCGTCCTCGCCCAGGATCTCCCACCGCGCCATCGCGCTGGTGTCGATCACGACGTCGTCGTCCTGCAGCGGCGTCCAGCTGCTGTCCCCCGCCTCGATGAGGAACAGCTGCAGCGTGACAGCTTCGTGCGGGTGCAGCATCGCGAGCACGGCCGGTCGGATCACCGCGAGCACGTCGCGGACCTCCATGATCTCGGGCACGGTCGGAGCGTACCGCTGCGGGGTGGCGGAGCATCCCGTCCCCCGAGTTTGTAACGGAGAGATAACGACTCCGAACTCGTCCAAACCCTTTCGCGGAGGGTCCCGAATCCCTTGCATCAACCGGGAAACACCCGGAGCGCTCACCAGCCGCAGGTAGCTGGTTCTCCACCCCTCTGCGGGGTGTGTTCGGCGCGCACTCAGGGAATCGCGCCGAGCGCGACAACGGAAGGAACCATCATGCGCAAGT
>CAJYIG010000396.1 GCA_913774725.1 uncultured Curtobacterium sp.
ATCGTCGACGACTCGATCGTGCGCGGCACCACCAGCCGCGAGATCGTCGAGATGGCCCGCGCCGCCGGTGCGAACGAGGTCACCTTCACGAGCGCCGCACCGCCGGTCCGGTTCCCGCACGTCTACGGCATCAACATGCCCACCCGCGCGGAGCTCATCGCGCACGACCGGAAGATCCCCGAGATCAACCGCGTGCTCGGCAGCGACCACCTGATCTACCAGGAGATCGCCGACATGCGCGACGCGATCATCGAGGGGTCCGACGTGACGGACCTCGAGATGAGCTGCTTCACCGGCGAGTACGTCACCGGCACGGTGACGCCGGAGTACCTGGCCTGGGTGGAGGCGAACCAGCTCAGCTGAGCCGCGTCACGACGCGAGACGCATCGGACGGGAGGCCCGGTACCAGCTGGTACCGGGCCTCCCGTCCGTCGTGTGGTGGCGACCGTCAGCGGTCGGTGCGCTCCACGGGTCCGGTCGCGTCGCCGTGGTCCTCGACCTCGCCGTCCACGGTCTCCTCGGCCGGCTCGACCTCGACGCGCTCCGCCGTCAGGCGGGCGGCGCGACGGGCGAACACCCGGTCGAGCACGATCGCGACGACGGCGCCCGCGAAGGCGCCGATCGTGACGCCCCAGAGCGAGAAGTAGCCGACGAGCGTCCCGAAGCTCGCGTCCTGCTGGTCACCGCGGTCGATGTCCATGGTGAGCGTCACGACGAGCAGCGTCGCGAGGAAGCCGAGCACCGCGCCGCCGACGATGAACACGCCGAACTTCGGTGCGCGTCGGATGGTGACCTCGTCCGACGAGCTGACGGCGCTCGGAGCCGGTGTCACGGCCGGCGCTGCCGGGCGGTCTTCGGGTCGGTCGGTGTCGCTCACCGGACCATTGTCCCCCACTGTGGGACGTGCCGTGGCCTGTTGCGCGTCGGCCGATCCAGGGCATGATGTCCCTACCGGTCGGTATCCACGGAACGCATCCCGTGCGACACCGACCGCCCGGTCGAGGACGATGTCGGAGCCCGGGAACGGGATCCGTGAGCCGGGGGGAGCAGACGGACGACCAGGATCGGGAGGTGACGGGGTGCACGAGCAGTCCATCCGTGGGCGTCGCCGACCCCGCACGCCCGCACGGGTGCCGTGGCCGATCGTGCAGCGCCGCGAGGAGGACCGCGCGGTCTCCGTCGTCGCCGAGCATCGCTGGAGCGTCGCGATCGTCGGCGCGCCGGGGCTGGGCAAGACCTCGACCGCCGCTCGGGTCACCGACCGGGTCGCCCGCCGCGACACCACCGGCCGCACCGTCGTCGTGCCGATCACCGCGGTCGCAGCAGGTCGCTCGATGCCGTTCGGCGCCGTCGCGGACCGTTTCGGGGAGCTGCCGGCCGCCCTCGCCGAGCTGGTGGACGACGCTGCCGCCGCCCAGCGGCTGCGCGAGACCGACGACCTGGCCGACCGCGACGTCGTGCTGCGTGTCGACGACGCCGACCACCTCGACGCCATCTCGGCGCGCTACGTCGCCTGGCTCGTCCGCGACCAGGGCGCCCGGCTCGTGCTGACCTGCCGCGACTTCACCGCGCTGTCGGACCCGCTCCGCGCGCTGTGGCAGGACGACCTGCTCGAGCGGATCGACCTCGCACCGCTCGACCTGCACGAGACCGGCGAGGTCGTCGCGCAGGCACTCGGTGCGCAGCTCGAGACCGCGTCGACCGAGCGCGTGCACCGTGCGACCGCCGGCAACCCGCTCTACCTGCGGGAGGTGGTCCGGGCCGCGCTCGCCTCGGGTGCGCTCGACCAGACCGCGACGGGGTGGTACTGGCGTGGCCGGATCACGGCGTCGAACAGCCTGGCGGACATGTACCGCACCGAGCTCGGCACGCTGCCCGAGGACCTGCGCGACGTCGTCGACATCGTCGCGCTCGCCGATCCGATCCCGCTCGCCCGCCTGCTCGGTCTGGTGTCCGGCGGCGACGTCGACCGGGTCGTCGCGCTCGGACTGGTCGCCGTCGACTCCGCGGAGGATGGCACGAGCATCGTGCGGCCCTCGCACCCGCTCGTCGGCGAGGTCGTCCGCGGCCTCGTCCCGGTCGCCCGGCGGACGGCGCTGTTCGCCCGGGCCAACGCATTCCGGACCACCCGGCCCGAGGGGGCACCGCCCGCCGCCCGGCTCCGCGCCGCGCTCTGGTCGCTCGAGTGCGGCGTGCTGCCCCCGGTCGGCCAGCTGCTCGACGCCACCCAGGTCGCCGTCCGGCTGCAGGAGCACGAGAGCGCCGTCGCCCTGGCCTCCGCCGCGCTCCGCACCGCGCTCTCGGCCACCGAGCGGGTCACCGCCCACTGCCTGCGGTCGCTCGCGCACTCGTACAGCACCGGGCGCGAGGCCGGTCGCGTCGACGCCGAGGCCGCGTGGGACCTCGCCCGGAAGCGTGCCGGCGAGATCGACGACGCCGTCGTGGTCGAGGCGTGCGAGACCCTGGCGAACATCCGCCAGTTCCACGACGACGACGTCGACGCCGCGGTCGCGCTCTCCGAGGAGCTGCTGCCGCTGGTCGGCCCGGAGACGGCCGAGCACGTGCGGCTCCTCCGGCTCGCGCACCTGGGCTGGGGCGGACGGTTCGCCGAGGTCCGCGCGGAGATCGAGCGGTCCCGCATCCTGCAGCAGCCGACCGTCCCGGTGTCGTTCCTCTGCGTCGCGCCGTGCGTGACGATGGCCCTCGCCACCGAGGGTCGGCTCGAGGAGGCCGCCGCGTTCGCCCGTCGGGCGATCGCCACCGCGGTCGAGCACGTCGAGGTCGCGCCCTGGGGCGTCGGCGAGAACGTCTCCGTGCTCCACCAGGTCCAGGTCTGGCGCGGGGACATGGCCGACCTGGTCACCGAGATCCCGGTCCGGCGGGGCAGCCCGTTCCTGAAGTACGACTTCACGCTCGAGCTCATCGGGCTCGGCAACCACGCGATCGGACAGCGCCGGTGGGACGACGCGATCGCCGCGTTCTCGGCCGCGTGCGAGCGCTACGACGTGGCCGACCACGGCGGCTTCGCGGCGTACCCCTGGGCGCGCCTGGCCATGGCGTACGCCTACGCCGGGGACACGGAGCGCGCTGCCGAGGCCCTCGAGCGCGCGCGCACGACACCGGGCCGCGCGATGCGGATCACCGGCGAGCAGGTCGCGGTCTCGATCGCCTGGACCGAGACCGTGCTCGGCAACCCGGCAGGACTGCGGCACGCCGACGAGATCATCGAGCGCAGCACGCGCGAGGGCTCGTGGTTGCACGTGATGTACGCGGTGACGCAGCACTACACGCACGACATGACGACCGGACGGGACACCGCCGCGTCGCTCTCGCGGATGCGGGAGGCCGCAGCCCGCGTCGACGGTCCGCTCGCCGGCGCGATCGTCGAGTACGCCGACGCCGTGCTCGCGGACGACCGGTCGCGGATCGTCGCGGCGCAGGGGGTCCTCGCGTCGCACGGGATGGCAGTGTCCGCCGGACGCGTCCGTGCGCCGCTGACGAACCGGGAGTACGAGGTCGCCGGACTCGTGGCGCAGGGCCTCAGCAACCGACGGATCGCAGAGACGCTGAGCCTGAGCGTCCGGACGGTCGACGCGCACGTGTCGCGGATCTTCGCGAAGTGGGACGTGCACGCGCGGTCGGAGTTGGCGGAGCTGCTCGGCGCTCGCTGACCAGGGGCACTTCCACGCGTGGGAACCTGACGTGCGATCAGGAAAGGTCCCTCGAGGGACCACGATCGTTGCGGTTTGCAGCACGACTCGCCGCACCGGTTGACAACGAACGCAGTATGTCGCGTACCTTTGACCCTGTCGCCGGGTTCGGACCCGTTCGGGTCGGGTCCGAATCCCGGCGACTTCCACGCTACGGGGGTGGACCTACCGACCACATCGGTAGGACCTACCTAAGTCGGTGAGCCAGGCTGCACGATCGCGCCGGCTCGTCGGCTCGCCGGCAGTAGTCCTCAGGCCGCGGTGCGGACCGGCAGGAACGCCGTCAGGTCGGCACGCGAACCGGATGCACTGACGCGTGCCGCCGCGAGGGCCTCGTCCCACCGCAGCTCCCCCTGCGCCAGCGCCAACCACGTCACGGCGTCGGTCTCCACCACGTTCGGCGGTGTCCCGCGGGTGTGCCGCGGCCCGGGCACGGCCTGCACCGCCGCGAACGGCGGGACGCGGACCTCGACGCTGTTGCCGGGGACGTCGTCGGCCAGACGCTGCAGGGTCCACCGCACCGCCGTCGCGACGTCCGACCGGACCGACGACCCCGCGCGCACGGCGGCGAGCGCTGCGCGCCCCTCGGCGTCCTCGATCCTCTTCGGCGGCATGTCCACAGGCTAGCCCTCGCATCGCGGGCGGCGTGTCGCGCTCGGTAGGCTTGCCGGGTGCGAATCCTCGTCCTCGGTTCCGGTGCCCGCGAGCACGCGATCATCACGGCCCTCCTGGCGGAGCGAGCCGGACACGTCATCACGGCGGCCCCCGGCAACGCCGGCATCGCGGCCGACGTCGAGACCGTGTCGCTCGACCCCACGAACGGCGAACTGGTCGCCGAGTACGCGATCGAGAACGGCGTCGAGCTCGTCGTCGTCGGGCCGGAGGCACCCCTCATCGCCGGCGTCGCCGACCCGCTGCGGACACGGGGCATCCCGGTGTTCGGGCCGAGCCGTGCCGCCGCGCAGCTCGAGGGCTCGAAGGCCTTCGCCAAGCGCATCATGTCCGAGGCCGGGGTGCCGACCGGGCGCCCGGTCTACGCCGGCACCGTGGACGAAGCCGTCGCCGCGATCGACGAGCTCGGCGCCCCGTACGTCGTCAAGGCCGACGGGCTCGCCGCGGGCAAGGGCGTCCTGGTGACCGAGGACCGTCAGGCGGCGATCGACCACGCCACCTACTGGCTGCAGCACGGCCGTGTCGTGGTCGAGGAGTTCCTCGACGGCGAAGAGGTCTCGCTGTTCTTCCTCAGCGACGGGCACGACGTCCGTGCGCTCAGCCCCGCGCAGGACCACAAGCGCCTGGGCGACGGCGACACGGGTCCGAACACCGGCGGGATGGGCGCGTACTCCCCGCTGCCGTGGCTCGCCGACCGGTGGGAGTCCGAGCAGGCCTTCGTCGCCGAGGTCACCGAGCTCGTCGCACTCCCCACCGTCCGTCGACTCGGGCACGAGGGCACGCCCTTCATCGGCCTGCTCTACTGCGGGCTCATCGTGACCGAGCAGGGCGTGCGCGTGATCGAGTTCAACGCACGCTTCGGCGACCCGGAGACCCAGGTCGTGCTCCCCCGTCTGACCACGCCCCTCAGCGGCCTGCTGACCGCGGCGGCGACGGGCCAGCTCGGCTCGGCGCCGCAGCCGACGTTCAGCGACGACGTCGCGGTGACGGTGGTGCTCGCGAGCGAGGGCTACCCGGAGAACCCGCACACCGGCCGGGTCATCACCGGCATCGACGCCGCCGAGGCGCGCGAGGGCGTGTCCGTCGCGCACGCGGCGACCGCGGTGCTCGACGACGACCTGGTCGCGACCGGCGGCCGCGTGCTGAGCGTCGTCGCCACCGGCGCCGACTTCGCCCAGGCCCGGGAGCGCGCGTACGCCGGGGTCGGCGACATCGCGCTCGAGGGCGCGCAGTACCGTACCGACATCGCCGCGAAGGTCGCCCGGTGAGCGCGCCGCAGGAGCTGCCCGGCTGGCGGCACGTCTCGTCGGGCAAGGTCCGCGAGCTCTACGTCCCCGCGGGTGTCGACGACGTCGCGAGCGCATCGGAGCTGCTGCTCGTCGCCTCGGACCGGGTCAGTGCCTACGACTCGGCGCTCGAACCGCCGATCCCCGGCAAGGGCGAACTGCTGACGCGGCTGTCGCGGTTCTGGTTCGACCGGATCGCCGACGTCCCGAACCACCTCGTCGCGCCGGACACGGACGGGACCCCGGTGCCCGAGTCCGTCGCGGCCCGTTCGATGCACGTCCTGCCGCTCGCCATGTTCCCGGTCGAGTGCGTCGTCCGCGGGTACCTGGTCGGCAGCGGCTGGGCCGAGTACCGCGAGACGCAGAGCGTGTGCGGCGTCCCCCTGCCCGCCGGACTGTCCGAGGGCGACCGTCTGCCCGAGCCGATCTACACGCCGGCGTACAAGGCGCCGCAGGGCGAGCACGACGAGAACATCTCGTTCGAGCAGACCGTCGAGCTCGTCGGTCGGGACGACGCCGAGGCCCTCCGCGAACGCTCGCTGCGCGTCTACGGCGAGGCAGCGGCGATCGCCCTCGAGCACGACGTCGTGATCGCCGACACGAAGTTCGAGTTCGGGCGGGACACGGACGGCACGATCCGGATCGCTGACGAGGTCCTGACCAGCGACTCCAGCCGCTACTGGGACGCCCGGTCCGGCAACCGGACGGACTCGTTCGACAAGCAGATCGTCCGCGACTGGCTCAGCGCGAACTGGGACCGGCAGGGCACGCCCCCGGTGTTGCCGCAGGAGATCGTCGAGCGGACGGCCGCACGCTACGCGGAGCTCATCGAGCGCCTCGGCGCCTGACCCCCACGGCGTCCGCAGCAGGGCGCGACGCGACCGCGTGACGGACGGGAGGCGCACCGCGCGATCGCCTCGTGCCTTCCGTCCGGCGGCCCGTCGCGTCCGGTGACCGTCGCGACCGGCCGCAGACGTCTCAGTCGCGCGCGAGCACGACGACCGTCAGGTCGTCACCGGGATCGTGCTCGAGCGCGCGGGCGCGCACCCGGGCGAGGAACGGCTCGATCTCGGGCTCCTCACGCCACATGGCACCGAGCCGCGACAGCGAGGTCAGGGTCGAGTCCCAGAGCTCGAGCGCCCCGTCGCTGACGATCACGAGGACGTCGCCGGGCTCGAGCTCGAGCGACCCCGACGAGCGGGCGAACCCTGCGGGGTGCAGCCCGATCGGCAGGTCGCTCGACAGGAGGGTGCGCTCGCGACCGTCGGCACGCATCTGCAGCACGAGTCCGTGGCCGGCGTCGACGAAGTCCATCCGCCCGCTGCCCGTGTCGAGCCGACCGTGGAACATCGTCGCGAACGACTCGGCGCGGCCGAGGTCCGGCCCCACCTGCTCGTCCAGCGCGGCGACGACCTGCTCCGGGTCCCCCGCCGGGCGGGCGAGGAGCGCACCGCGGATCGTCGCCGCCAGCAGCCCGGCGGACATGCCCTTGCCCATGACGTCGGAGACGGTCAGGTGCAGGGCCTCGCCGGTCAGGTGCCACTCGTGCAGGTCGCCGGAGACGACGCCGTGCGGGACGGACATGCCGCCGATCCGGTACCCGGGCACCGTGACGGGTGCGGGCTGCAGGCCGGCGAGCACACCGCGCAGCCGGTCCTCGTCGGCGCCGGCGGCGAGTTCGCGCTCCGCCCAGACGCCGAGTTCCTCGAGGAGTGCCAGGTCGTCGGGTTCGAGCGTGCGGGGCTGCGGGTCGTCGAGGCAGAGCGTGCCGACCTTGACGGAGTCGTCGCCGACGCGGAGCGGGACACCCGCGTAGAAGCGGACGTTGGGGTCCTCGACCACCATCGGCATGTCCGCGTAGCGGTCGTCCGCGCGGGCGTCCGGCACCACCACGGGGCCGACCTGGTCGAGCGTGCGGCCGCAGAAGGTGTCCTGCAGCGGGATCGTCGGGCCGAAGACGGCGTCGCTCTGCTGCGACTTGATGGTGAGGACCTCGGCTCCGGCGAGGTTGAGGAACGAGCCCGAGACGCCGAACGCCTCGCGGGCGATGCGGGTGATGCGCTCGAAGCGCTCCTCGGGGCCGCTGTCGACGACGTCGAGCGCCGCGACGAGGGCCGCGCGGCGCACGGCTGCTGGCGCTGATCCGGCGGAGGTGGGTGAGGTCTCCTGGTGCATGAGTCCACGGTACTGGCAACGCCCAGGAGCGCCCGTCCCCCGAACGGTGGACGTCGGGCCACGTCACCGGGGGCGCGTACCCTCGGCACGGTGATCCGTCGTGTCCCGCTCGTGCTCGTCCTCGGCGCTGCCGCCGCACTCTCGCTGACGGGGTGCGGCGCCCACGACTCGACGGGGCAGATCTCGGTCACCGTGTCCTCGAACGCGGCCGACCGTCCCTACGAGGTGAAGGTGTTCGCCGCGACGGGCAAGCTCTCCGAGCACCAGCGGGTGTTCCCCGGTGGGACCGCGGACTTCGCCGGGGTCCCGCTCGGCGACGTCACCGTGCGGGCGGGCGACCTGTGCCCGGCGAAGGCGACGGTCTCGAACGACGACGTGACACGGGTGACGCTGAGCACGACCGGCTGCTGACCACTCACGCTGAGCACGACCGGCTGCTGACCATTCACGCTGAGCACGACCGGGCGCTGACCGACCGGCCCCACTGCGGCTCGACACGACCGGCTGCGCCCTGCGGGCTCACCGCGGGTCGGGCACCGCGTCCCACTCGTCGCCGTACCGCCCGAGCACGCCCCACCGCGTCACCGGCCAGGTGACGACGAACGCCCGCCCGACCACGTCCGCCGTCGGCACGGTCCCGTGGATCCGCGAGTCCGCCGACTCGTACCGGTTGTCGCCCATCACCCAGATGCGACCGGCCGGCACGGTGACGTCGAAGTCCTCCGCCGAGACCCGGTCCACGTCGGCGGGCCGCACCACGTACGGCTCGTCCACCGCGTGCCCGTTCACCGAGAGCCGCCCCTGCGCGTCGCAGCACGACACGTGGTCGCCCGGCAGCCCGATCACCCGCTTGATGAGGTCGTCGCCCTGCTCCGCCGTGAGCCACCCGCCCGGGTCGCGGAACACCACCACGTCGCCGCGGCGGAGCGGCACGACGCCCGGCACGAGCTCGTTCACCAGGACGTTGTCCCCGATGAGCAGCGTGCGCTCCATCGACCCGGAGGGGATCGAGAACGCCCGCACCAGGTAGGCCTTGACCAGGAACGACGCGAGCAGCGCGACGACCACGATGACCGCCAGGTCGCGCAGGAACCGCCACCCGGACCTCGATGGGCGCCCGGCGCGGGACTCGTCCGTCGGCTCGCTCAATGCGTCAACACCACCTTCACCAGGCCGATCACGAAGGCCAGGGCCGCCAGCACGATGCCGCCCCAGAGCCCGAGGAACGAGGGCCGCCGCCCGCTGAAACGCTGCAGGAACACCCCGACCAGCCCGATGCGGACGACGAGGATGACGATCGCCGCGGTCTGCGCCCACTGCGCCGGCAGCCAGTCTGCCCACGCCACGGCGTAGAGCACCGCCGGGATCAGGCCCGAGGTCGCGATCGGGTTCGCGTCGCGCAGGATCGCACCGAAGGTCTCCCGGTGCTCGGCGTCGTCCCCGGTGTCACCGATGGTGTGCGCGACGAGGTGCGAGAGCACGTGCGCCAGGTACGTCAGCACCGCCGTCGCCAGCACTGTCAGCACCGCGGCACCGTGCTCGATCTGCTCCGGCCCCACCGCGATCGCGACGGCGAGCACGGTGATGTTGCCGTAGATGTACGAGGACATGCGGTCGCGCAGGCGGTCGACGGGGAACGTCGCCAGGTCGGGTCGGCGGGAGCGCGGCATCCTCCCATCCTGGCCCTGTGCCGCCGTGCCGCGCCGACAGGACACCGGGTGCGATGCCATCCTGGTCGGGTCGGCGCACGGTCGCGCCGTCGGACGGGAGGCACGACCCATGACCCACGGACACCCCACCAGCGCAGCGGCCACCACCCGACCCCTCGCCCTGGTGACCGGCGTCGGTCGCCGTGCCGGGATCGGTGCGGCCATCGCCTCGCGGCTGGCGGCCGACGGCTGGGACCTCGCGCTGTCCTGGTGGGGCCCCTACGACGAGCGCGTGCACGGTGCGGCCGACCCCGACGGGGTGGACGCGGTGGTCGCGGAGGCCGAGCGTGCAGGGGCGCGGGTGACGCGCCTCCCGGTCGACCTGGCCGACCCGGAGCAGGCGGCCGCACTCGTCGGCCGCGCCGAGGCCGGGGCGGGCGCCCCGGTGACCGCCGTGGTGATGTCGCACTGCGAGTCGGTGGACTCGGACTTCGCGACCACGACGGTCGAGTCGTTCGACCGGCACCTCGCGGTGAACGTGCGCGCACCGTTCCTGATCGTGCAGGCGTACGCGCGGCGGCTGCGCGAGGGTGCCGCCGCACCGGAGGACCGTCGTCGCGTCGTCGCGCTCACGAGCGACCACGTCGGCTTCAACCTGCCGTACGGCACGAGCAAGGGCGCCCTCGACCGCCTGGTCGTCGGGGCCGCGATCGAGCTCGGGGACGTCCGGGTGAGCGCGAACCTCGTCAACCCGGGGCCGAACGACACCGGCTGGATGACCGACGAGATCCGCGAGGCGGCCGTCGCCCAGACCCCGCTCGGACGGCCGTCGATGCCGACCGACACCGCGGCGCTCGTCGGGTTCCTGCTCGGACCGGACGGCGGATGGGTGAACGGGCAGCTCCTCAAGACGGACGGCGGGTTCAGCGCTCGCTGACGGATTTGGTTGACGCGTCAACCATTCGGGCGCACACTGGGGACATGCACACGCAGGACCTGCTCGCAGCCGACACCGGGATGGGCGCCGTCACGCTCCGGGTCGCCGACCTCGACACGATGGTCGCCTACTACCGGGACGGCGTCGGGCTCTCGGTGCTCACGAACGCGGGCGGCACCGCCGTGCTCGGTCGCGGGACGACGCCGATCGTGGTCCTCGAGCACGCTCCCGCGATGCGGCACGCCGCTCCGCACGAGGCCGGCCTCTTCCACACCGCGATCCTCTTCGACACGCGGGCCGACCTGGCTGCGGCGCTGTACTCGGTCGCGACGAAGTACCCGCGGACGTTCACGGGCAGCGCGGACCACCTGGTGAGCAACGCGTTCTACTTCCAGGACCCTGAGGACAACGGCGTCGAGCTGTACTGGGACCGCGACCGCACCGAGTGGTCGTGGACGCACGGCATGGTCGACATGGCGACGATCTACGTCGACCCGAACGCCTTCGTCCAGGAGCACCTGACCTCCCCGGCGCTCGAGTCGGCCAGCACACGCCCCGGCCGGGTCGGCCACGTGCACCTGTCCGTCGGGGACGTCGCCACCGCGAAGGCGTTCTACGTCGACCGGCTCGGCTTCGCGACGACCGCAGCGATGGGCGACCAGGCACTGTTCGTCAGCGCGGGCGGCTACCACCACCACATGGCGATGAACACGTGGAACTCCCGCGGTGCCGGGCGACGGCAGCAGGCCCTCGGGCTCGGGCTCGTGCGGATCGAAGTGCCGGGGTCGGACGACCTCGGCGCGCTCGTGTCGCGGATGCACGACACCGGGGTGCAGACCGCGGACGACGGCCGGACCGTGGCGTTCGAGGACCCGTGGGCGAACCGCATCGAGGTGACGGCGCCCGGTCGCGGCTAGCGGGCCGCCGGCGCTGTCGCGAGACTCGGGCCGAGCGACACTCCTCGGGCTCGCTGGCACGAGAACGGTCGCTGCGCGCGAGACTCGGCCTGCCCTGTCGCACGTGGAGGCGCACCCGGCAGGATGGAGCTGTGAGCGAAGACATCCGGTGGGAGGTGGTCGAGGAGAGCGCACTGACGCTCCCCGACCACGAGGCGATCGCAGCGATGCTCGGGCAGGCGTTCCCGAGCTGGTCGCACTGGTACGTGGGCGGCCGTGACTACGCCGGCATGCAGCCCGAACGCCGGGTGGTCGGCTGGGGTGCGGACGGCACGGTCCTCGCGCACGTCGGCATCCGCCGGATGTTCATCACGGTCGGCGGGCAGGACGTCCTGGTCGGCGACACCGGCATCGTCGCCGTGTCACCGAGGCTGCAGGGCTCCGGCGTCGGCCGGGAGCTCCTCGTGCGCACCCACGCCGTCCTCGAGGGACTCCGCGTCCCGTACGGCTTCCTCGGCGCCGGCGAGGACCGCATCCCCTTCTACGCCCACATGGGCTGGCACGAGGTCGACGGCGCGGTCGGCACGTTCTCGGCCTTCACGGCCGACGGGGTCGGCGTGAACGAGACGGAGCAGGGCGGCTGGATGGTCCTGCCGGTCGAGGCGCAGCTGGAGGACTGGCCGACAGGCGACATCATGCTGAACGGCCAACAGGTCTAGACACGAGGACCGGGCCCCGCCGCCAGCCGGGCGAGTTCGTGCTCAACGGCCAGCGGGTCTGAATCCGGCCACGTGACGGACGGGAGGCCCGGTACCAGCTGGTACCGGGCCTCCCGTCCGTCAGGTGGTGGCGACTACGCCTCGACCGCGACCTTCTCCGGGTCCTCGTTCGAACCCGGCGCGCTCGGCGCGACCGCGGCGCGCACGCGCGCACCCAGGTCGGCGTCGACGCTCGTCCAGTACGCGAACACGCGCTCGCGCAGGTCGTCGCGCGTCACCTTCGAGACGTGGCCGGCGATGTTGCCGACCAGGCGCTCACGAGCGGCGTCGTCGAGGACCTCGCGGACGAGCGTGCCCGCCTGGCCGAAGTCGTCGTCCTCGGGGTGCAGCGTCGCGGCAGCGCGCTGCAGGGCGCCGTCGGACTCCCAGCCCGGCACGTCGTCCGTCGCGGCCGGGTCGGCGTGCGCGCCGCCCTGGGTGTTCGGCGCGTACACCGGCACCTCGGCCTTCTGGAAGTCGAAGCGCATGGCGCCGTCCTTCGAGTACGAGTGGACCTCGTTCTTCGGGGCGTTCACCGGCAGCTGGGCGTGGTTCGTGCCGACGCGGTAGCGCTGGGCGTCCGCGTAGCTGAAGATGCGCGCGAGGAGCATCTTGTCCGGGCTCGCCGCGATGCCGGGCACGAAGTTCGACGGCGCGAACGCGGCCTGCTCGATCTGCGCGAAGTAGTTCTCCGGGTTGCGGTTGAGCTCCATCGTGCCGACCTCGATGAGCGGGTAGTCCGCGTGCGGCCACACCTTCGTCAGGTCGAACGGGTTGAAGCGGTAGCTCTCGGCGTCCGCGTACGGCATGACCTGCACCTTGAGGACCCACTTCGGGAAGTCACGGCGCTCGATGGCCTCGTAGAGGTCGCGGATGTGGAAGTCGGCGTCCTCACCGGCGATGCGGTCGGCGTCCTCCTGCGTCAGGGTCTTGTGGCCCTGCTGCGTCTCGAAGTGGTACTTCACCCAGAAGCGCTCGCCCTCGGCGTTGATCCACTGGTAGGTGTGCGAGCTGAAGCCGTCCATGTGGCGCCACGACGACGGCAGGCCGCGGTCACCCATGAGCCACGTGACCTGGTGGGCCGACTCCGGGGAGAGGGTCCAGAAGTCCCACTGCATGTCGTGGTTGCGGAGGTGGCTGCCCGGCAGGCGCTTCTGCGAGCGGATGAAGTCCGGGAACTTGATGCCGTCCCGGATGAAGAACACCGGGGTGTTGTTGCCGACGAGGTCGTAGTTGCCCTCCTCGGTGTAGAACTTCAGCGCGAAGCCGCGGGGGTCGCGCCAGGTGTCCGGGGAGCCCTGCTCGCCGGCGACGCTCGAGAAGCGGGCGAGCATCTCGGTCTGCTTGCCCGGCTGCAGGAACGCGGCGCGGGTGTACTGCGACACGTCGTGCGTGACGGTGAAGGTGCCGAACGCACCGCCGCCCTTGGCGTGGACGACGCGCTCCGGGACGCGCTCGCGGTTGAACTGGGCGAGCTTCTCGACCAGGTAGTGGTCGTGCAGGGCCAGGGGGCCGTCGGCGCCGACTCCCATCGAGTGCTGGTCGCTCGAGACGGGGGCGCCGGAGTTGGTCGTCGTGGTGGGGGTACCGGCGGGGCCGGTGGGCGTGTTCTGGTCGGACACGGTTCCTCCTCAGGTGGAACGGTTGGTTCGGTCAGGGTGGTTCGGGTTGCTCGTGGGGCGCGCCGGGTGGTCGTGGCGCGCCGGGGCGGGTCCGCGTGGTCGGGGCCGCACGGGGCCGTCGGGGTCAGGCGGTGACGGCCTCGGTGTCGTCGCGTTCCGCCGCTGCGCAGCGCTCGCAGATGCCCCAGTAGGTGACCTCGGCGGTGGTGACCGCGAAGCCGTGGGTCTCCGACGGGGTCAGGCACGGGGCGTGACCGACCGCGCAGTCGACGTCCTCGACCGCGCCGCACATCGTGCAGACGATGTGGTGGTGGTTGTCCCCGGTGCGCCGTTCGTACCGCGCAGGACTGCCGGCGGGTTCGATGCGGCGCACGAGACCAGCCCCGGTCAGGGCACCGAGGACCCCGTAGACGGCCTGGTGGCTCGTCGTGGGCAGCTCGGCCGAGACCGCGGTGAGGATGTCGTCCGCGGTCGCGTGCGGCATCGATCCGGAAGCGCGCAGGACCGCCAGCCGCGGCGTCGTCACCCGCAGGCCGGCGGACCGGAGCAGGTCGGCGTCGGCGTCCATCGGACTCTTTCTCTTGCATCGGTCAAGACAAGGTCCACCGTACACGGTCGTCGGGCCGGAGCCCAGGGGGCTGTGGACTGCGCGTGTCGGATCGCCGTTGCTCCGTCCGCCGGTGCATTCCGCTGGCGGCATGCGATGTGTCACGATCCGGTCGCGATCCGCTGGGACGACGCTGATCCCCGCGGTCCGACGCTAGCGTCACGGCATGTCCACGAAGCAGGGGCCTTCGTCGCGGGTCGACTCCGCGCCGGCCAGCAGCGCTCAGGACGTCCGGGGGATCATCGCGCAGCGGGACCTGGTCGTCGACCTCATCCGGACGGCCTGCGTCGTCCTCGTCGTCGTCGTGCACGTCACGATGGTCGGGGTGGCGGTGTCATCCGAGGGCATCGGCGTCACGAGCCCGTTGCAGGAGTCGTCCTGGTACGTCCCGGCGACGTGGATGGGCCAGGTCATGCCGCTGTTCTTCGCCGTCGGCGGGTTCGCGAGCGCGGTCGGGTGGCGGAGCACGGTCGCCCGGGGAGGCGGCGCCCGCGACTTCGTGGCGACACGGCTAGTGCGGCTCTTCCGCCCGGCGGTCCCGCTGTTCGTGGTGCTCACGATCGGCCTCGGCATCGCGACCGCGCTCGGCACGCCCGCTGACCTGCTCGCCGAGGTCGCCTTCGGCATCGGCTCCCCGCTCTGGTTCCTCGCCGCGTACGGCATCACGCAGTGCTGCGTCCCGGTGATGGCACGCCTGCACGAGCGGGCACCGTTCCGCACCCTCGGCGTCCTGCTGCTCCTGGCGGTGGCGGTGGATGCGCTCCGGTTCGCCACCGGGACGGCGGAGGTCGGACTGCTCAACCTCGGCCCGGTGTGGCTGTTCGCGCAGCAGCTCGGGTTCCTCTGGGCGGACGGCTGGTTCGCACGCCGCTCGAGGGCGCTGCTGGCGGTCGTCGCGCTGGCGGGCTACGCACTCCTCGTGCCCCTGACGTCGGTCGGGCTCTGGGCGCCGGACATGCTGCAGGACCTCAACCCGCCGATGCTCCCGTTGGCGCTGCTCGCGGTGTCGCAGGTCTGCCTCGTGCAGCTCGTGCACCGGCCCCTCACCCGGCTGATGCAGACCCGACCGGCGCAGGCGACGGTCTTCGTGCTCGGTCGTGACGGCATGGCGATCTACCTCTGGCACCTGCCGCTGTACATCGCGCTGAACGGTGTCGCGCTGCTGCTCGCCGTCCCGTTCCCCGGCCCGGGCTCGACGACGTGGTGGGCGACACGGCCGATCGCGGTCGTCGTCGTGCTGGCCGCCGCGATCGGGGTCGCCACGGCGCTGCGCCGGTGGGACCGTCCGCTCGCCCGGCTGTCAGACGGTGTGGACCGCCCCGGATGGCCCGTCGTGGCCGTCGCCGTGGTCTGCACGATCGGTCCCGCGTTCGTCGTGATGCAGTGGCACCTGTCGTTCGGTGTCGCGCTCCTCGGTGCGGTCGCCGTACCGATCGGCGTGTGGTTGCTCGGCCGGACCAGGCCCGTCGAGGGCGCTCCGGTCGCTCCGGGCGCTCCGGGCGCAGGGCGGTCCGTGCACAGCTGAGTCGATCCTCACCGCTGCCGCCGATGAGCGGGGTCGTCGCGGGGGCGAGTGGGCGGAGGATGACGGTGCCGGGCGGTCCCGCCCGGCCGCGCCGTGCCGCCCGGCCGGCCCGTCGCGCTGGTCCTGCGCGTCCGGCCCGTCCCGCTGGTCCGGCTCGTCCGGCTGGTCCGGCTCGTCCAGCCCGTCTCCTGGAGGTTCCCCACGCCCGAACCCGCCGAGTTCTGGAGCACCTGGCACGTCGATCCCCTGGCCGCGGTGCTGCTGGCGATCGCCCTGGTGACCTACGGCTGGTGGCTCGTCGGCGCCCGACGCCGAGGGGCCCGGTGGTCCGCCTGGCGCTCCCTGTCGTTCCTGGTCGCGCTGGTGCTCTTCGCCGCGCTGCAGTTCGGCATCGTCGGCCGGTACGACCAGGAGCTCCGCTGGGCCTTCACGCTCCGGCTCGCACTGCTCTTCTTCGCCGTCCCGACCTTCGCTGCCCTGGCCGCTCCGGTGTCGCTGCTCCGGCTCGGTGGCCCCGCGCGGTGGTCCGCCGCCGCCGACCGGGTGATGCACTCGCGTCCGGTCCGGGTGCTCGGCAACGCGATCGTCGCGCCCGTCGTCGGACTGGTGCTGTTCGCGGTGCTGCTCACCCCGCTGTCCGCGGGCATCCGGGAGTCGGGCGTCTGGGCAGCGCTGATCACGGTGCTCGTCCCGGCGCTCGGGTTCACCGTGCTCGGGCCACTGTCCGAGCCAGGGGTGCTGCGGAGTTCGACCTTCGTGACGGTCGAGTTCCTGCTCGCCTTCGTGGAGCTGCTGCTCGACGCGGTGCCCGGGATCGTGCTCCGGGTGTCGAACCACGTGCTCGACGGGTCGCTCGTGCACGCCGTCGGGCAGCCGTGGTTCCCGTCCCCGCTGCGCGACCAGCACCTGGCGGGCGACCTGCTGTGGTTCATCGCCGAGGTCGCCGACGTCCCGGTGCTCGTGATGCTGTTCGTGCGGTGGCAGCGGACGGACCGCCGCGAGGCCCGCTCGGTCGACGCCCTGTCGGACGAGGAGATGGCCGAGCGGACCCGGGCGCACCTGCAGCGCCGCGGGTGACGCGGAGCGCGCTGCTGGCGCGGCGCGGGGCGGTCGACGTCCTGCGACAGAACCGCTGTCGTACGACAACGCCTCTGTCGCGCTACTCGCGTCCGGACACCCTCCTTCCCCGAGCCGCGACGAGAACGACGAAGCCGCTGTCGTACGACAGCGGCTTCGTCGTCCTGCAGCATGACGCCACGCCAGCGGCGCACCGAGGACGTGGCGGCGGCCACGGCAGCGCCGCAGCGTCAGCAGCCCGGCCTCAGCGCGCGGCGGCCTCGGGCTCCGCTGCGCCCGGCTGCGTCTCGACCGCGCCGGTCTGCTTCCACGCCGTCGTCTGCTTCGGCTTCGCCAGGAACAGCGCCGCGACGATCGCCGCCACGAGCACCACGGCCGGCAGCACGAGCGACTGCCCCATCGCCGTGGCGAACGGCTGCTGCAGGAACTCGGGCAGTGCCCCGACCTGCTGCTCCGCACCGCCGCCCGAACCCGTACCCGCACCGGACGGGAAGTTCGCCGTGATGCGTGCCTCGATCAGCGCCGCGATGCCGGCGGAACCGAGCACCGCACCGATCTGCCGCGTGGTGTTGTAGACGCCCGACCCGGCACCCGCGAGCGCCGGCGGCAGGTTCCGCGTGGCCGACACCGAGAGCGGGCCCCACATGCAGGCGTTCGCGAGTCCGAGCAGGGCACTCGGCAGCAGCGTCCAGCCCCAACCGGCGCCCGACCAGAGCAGGGCACCGAACCAGAACAGCCCGCCGGAGAAGCACGCGAGGCCGAAGGAGCCGACCCAGCGCGGGTTCCACTTGTTGAGGTTCTTGCCCACGAACGGTGCGAGCGCGGCGGACAGGACGGCCTGCGGCACGAGCAGCAGCGCGGCCTGGGTCGGCGAGAAGCGCAGGACGTCCTGCGCCCAGAGCATGATCGGCAGCGCGAAGGAGGAGATCGCCACACCGACCGCCGTGATGGCGATGTTCGCGAGCGTGAAGTTGCGGTCCTTGAACAGGCCGAGCGGCAGCAGCGGTTCGCCCTTCTGCACGCCCTGCCAGACGACGAACGCGGCGAGCACGACGATGCCGGTGATGATCAGCGACCAGACCGAGATCGGGCCCGTGATCGTGCCCCAGTCGTAGGTCTCGCCCTCCTGGATGCCGAAGACGAGCAGGAACATGCCGACGGCGCTGAGCACGATGCCCAGGTAGTCGAAGCGGTGTCCGTGCCGCTCGAAGCGGGGGACGAAGCGCTGCGCGAGCACGAACGCGACGACACCGACGGGGACGTTCACGAAGAAGATCCACTCCCAGCCGAAGCCGTCGACGAGCAGCCCGCCGACGATCGGCCCGACGAGCGAGGCGACACCGGCGACGGCGCCCCAGAGCCCCATCGCGGCGCCGCGGTTCTGCGGCGGGAAGATGCGCGTGATGACCGCCATCGTCTGCGGGGTCATCATCGCGGCGCCGAGGCCCTGCACGACCCGGGCGACGATGAGCACCTCGATCGACCCGGCCAGGCCGCACCACAGGCTCGCGAGGGTGAACACCACGAGACCCGTCTGGTACAGCACCTTCGGGCCGAAGCGGTCACCGAGCCGCCCGGTGATGAGCAGCGGCACCGCGTAGGCGAGCAGGTACGCGCTGGTGACCCAGATCACGGCGTTGATGTCGGCGTCGAGCGCCTGCGCGATCGTGGGGGTCGCGACCGACACGATGGTCGAGTCGACGAGGATCATGAAGAAGCCGACGACGAGTGCCCAGAGCGCGGGCCACGGCTTCTTCCCGTGCTGCAGGTCGGCGGACGTGGTGGAGGTCATCGAGTGGTGTCCTGGTCCTTCTGTGGTGCTGGGTCGGGGACGGCGGGGCCGTCCCAGGGGATGTCGCCGCTCGCGATCCGGTCGGCGGTGGCGGTCAGCCACTCGATCTGCGCGGTGAGCATGCCACGGACGTACGACACGTCCAGCCAGTAGCGCTCGGCGAGCTGCTTGGCCTGGAGGCCCGTGGCGGCCTCGTCGTACCCCGCGCGTTCCGCACGGAGCGCCTCGGCGCGGGCGCGCAACGCGGTCACCGCGTCGGTCGCGGTCAGGTTGTCGACGTGGGAGACCGCGAGCTGGAACTCGGGGTACTCGTCGGCGGGCTCGGCGATCATGCGGCGGAGCCCGGCGTCGAGCTCCGCACGGCCGTGGTCGGTGATGGCGTAGGTGGTGCGCTCGGGACGGTTGCCCTCGCGCGCGGTCCCGAGGGCCTCGGCGTACCCGAGGTCGACGAGCCGTCCGATCTGGTGGTAGAGCGTGCTCGGCCGGACCTTCACGTTCTGGTCCTCGTGCCGGTGGAGCATCGTCTGGAACATCTCGTACGGGTGCATCGGCGCCTCGGCGAGCAGGCCGAGCGCGGCGAACGCGAGGGGCGTGAGCGACGCCATGCGTGCCTCCAGACCCTGTTCGCGTGCGACTATTCGACTTGGAACATACGCCTTCGACGACTTGTCCACAAGCGGCCCGGCGCGCCGCGCGCGGCCCGTAGACTGGTGCCGTCCCACCCAACCCACCCAAGCGCTGGAGTGAACACGTGCCAACCATCGTCGTCGAGGTCATGCCCAAGGCAGAGATCCTCGACCCCCAGGGCAAGGCGGTGGGCAACGCCCTCGCCCGTCTCGGCAAGGCCGATCTGACCGACGTCCGAATCGGCAAGCGCTTCGAGATCGCCGTCGACGGCCCGGTCGACGACGCGAAGCTGGCCGAGGTCCGCGACATCGCGGCTGACGTCTTCTCGAACGCCGTGATCGAGGACGTCGTCTCCGTCACCGTGCAGGACGCGTGACGCGCATGCGCATCGGCGTCATCACGTTCCCGGGCTCGCTCGACGACCGCGACGCCCAGCGTGCGGTGCGCCTGGCCGGAGCCGACCCCGTCGCACTCTGGCACGGCGACCACGACCTGCAGGGGGTCGGCGCGATCGTGCTCCCCGGCGGGTTCTCGTACGGCGACTACCTGCGTGCCGGCGCCATCGCGGCGAAGGCCCCGATCATGGCCGAGGTCATCGACGCCGCCGGCAAGGGCATGCCCGTCCTCGGCATCTGCAACGGCTTCCAGATGCTCGCCGAAGCACGGCTCGTGCCCGGCGCACACACCCGCAACGCGCACCAGCAGTTCATCCGGCGCGACCAGAAGCTGCGGGTCGAGACCACCGGCACCGCGTGGACCTCCGGGTTCAGCGCCGGGCAGGAGATCACGATCCCGCTGAAGAACGCGGACGGCCGGTTCGTCGCCGACGCCGACGAGATCAAGCGCATCGAGGACAACGGCCAGGTCGTGTTCCGCTACGTCGGCGTGAACCCGAACGGGTCGATCGACGACATCGCCGGCGTCTCGAACGAGCGCGGCAACGTCGTCGGGCTCATGCCGCACCCCGAGCACGCGACGGAGCCCGGGTTCGGCCCGGACACCCCCGCGGCGATGGCCTCCGGCACGGACGGCCTCACCTTCTTCACCTCCGTGATCGAGTCAACGCTCGTCAAGTGACGACGCCGCCGACTCCAGTGACAGGGAACGACACCACCGTGACGAACAACGTCCGCCCGAAGCCCGACACCGTCCAGGACGCCGCCGCGACGCCCGACAAGGAGCAGCCGTACGAGGCACTCGGGCTCAAGGCCGACGAGTACGCGAAGATCCGCGAGATCCTCGGGCGCCGCCCTACCTCGGGCGAGCTCGCGATGTACTCCGTGATGTGGTCGGAGCACTGCTCGTACAAGTCGAGCAAGAACTACCTCCGTCAGTTCGGCAAGAAGGTCACGCCGGAGATGACGAAGAACCTGATGGTCGGCATGGGCGAGAACGCCGGTGTCGTCGACGTGGGCAACGGCTGGGCGGTGACCTTCAAGGTCGAGTCGCACAACCACCCGTCCTACGTCGAGCCGTACCAGGGCGCCGCGACCGGTGTCGGTGGCATCGTCCGCGACATCATCTCGATGGGCGCGCGTCCGGTCGCCGTGATGGACCAGCTCCGCTTCGGCGCGATCGACCACGAGGACACGGCGCGCGTCGTGCACGGCGTGGTCGGCGGCATCTCGTTCTACGGCAACTGCCTCGGCCTGCCGAACATCGGCGGCGAGACCTACTTCGACCCGGTGTACCAGGGGAACCCGCTCGTCAACGCGCTCGCGGTCGGCGTCCTGCGACACGAGGACCTGCACCTGGCGAACGCCTCCGGTGCCGGCAACAAGGTCGTGCTCTTCGGCGCCCGCACCGGCGGTGACGGCATCGGCGGTGCGTCGATCCTGGCATCGGACACCTTCACCGAGGGCGGCCCGACCAAGCGGCCGGCGGTCCAGGTCGGCGACCCGTTCGCCGAGAAGGTCCTCATCGAGTGCTGCCTCGAGCTGTTCCAGAAGGAGCTGGTCGAGGGCATCCAGGACCTCGGCGCCGCGGGCATCTCCTGCGCCACGAGCGAGCTGGCGTCGAACGGCGACGGTGGCATGCACATCTCGCTCGACGACGTCCTGCTGCGCGACCCCACGCTCACGGCAGAGGAGATCCTCATGTCCGAGAGCCAGGAGCGCATGATGGCGGTCGTCCGCCCCGAGAAGCTCGACGAGTTCCTCGCGGTCGTCGGCAAGTGGGAGGTCGAGACCAGCGTCCTGGGCGAGGTCACCGGCACCGGTCGGCTCGTCATCGACTGGCAGGGCCAGGAGATCGTGAACGTCG
>CAJYIG010000397.1 GCA_913774725.1 uncultured Curtobacterium sp.
GACCGCGGGGCACGCGGGCCGCGTCGCCGACGCCGCGCGGCGGAACCCGGCCCTGGGCGGGGCAGCGAGCGCCGCAGCCCGCCGGACCGTGCGTCGATACACCGATCACGGGGCCGGGATGGCCTCGCTCGGCGACGTCCTCGGTGACGGCGCGTCCGACACCGACTGAGCGGCACGGCGACGGCCGTTCGTGGTCGGCCGTCCAGCTCCCATGCCCTCGGCCACCGGGCATCGCGTCGGAGCCCGCTCGGCCGCCCCTGCGCTGGTCGTCATCGTCGTCGTCGGGCCCTCGACCAGCGGACCGGGGGACCGGCGGACCGGCGTCGCGCCGTCCGCCAGAATGGTTCCGGGCCGCGACACATCGACCCGCTCCCGCGCTCATCGGGCGTTTCTTGGATCGGTCCAAACGTCACGTCGACAGAATGTCCAATTGACAGGACATGGAAGCGGGGTACGATCGCTGCACGCAACGCAGCGCGATCACCCGACGAAGGAGTCAACGAATGGTCGACATCAAGCCGACAGCACCGAACGTCGCACTTCCACCGGTGGGAGCGGGACCCCACCGCCGCCGTCTCGGCGTCCTGGCGCTCGTCGCCACCTTCGGCGGCCTGCTCTTCGGCTACGACACCGGTGTGATCAACGGCGCGCTGCTCCCCATGAAGGAGGAGCTCGGCCTGACCAACCTGACCGAGGGCGTCGTCACGAGTTCGCTGCTCTTCGGTGCGGCGATCGGCGCGATGCTCGGTGGTCGGATCGCGGACGGCTGGGGGCGCCGGAACACGATCATCCTGCTCGCCGTCACCTTCTTCGTCGGCACGCTGACGTGCGTCGTCGCCCCGGCCTTCGGGGTCATGGTCGTCGGTCGTGTCCTCCTCGGTCTGGCCGTCGGCGGTGCGTCGACCGTGGTGCCCGTCTTCCTCGCCGAGCTCGCGCCGTACGAGATCCGCGGGTCGCTCTCCGGTCGGAACGAGCTCATGATCGTGATCGGCCAGCTCGCCGCGTTCGTCGTCAACGCGATCATCGGCAACCTGTGGGGCGAGGGCAACGGCGTCTGGCGCGTGATGCTCGCCGTCTGCGCCCTGCCCGCGATCGCGCTCTTCGTCGGCATGCTCCGCGTCCCGGAGTCGCCGCGCTGGCTCGCGTCGAAGGGCCGCTACGGCGAGGCCTTGTCCGTGCTGGGACAGATCCGGTCGGAAGAGCGTGCGAAGGCCGAGCTCGACGACATCAGGCGCACGAACGAGGCCGAAGCGCGGGTCCAGCGGGTCAGTGGCTGGCGGACACTGCTCGGCAACAAGTGGCTGATCCGGATCGTGCTCATCGGGGCGGGCATCGGCGTCGCCCAGCAGCTCACCGGCATCAACTCGATCATGTACTACGGCCAGACCGTCCTCATCGAGTCCGGTTTCCAGGAGTCCGCGGCCCTGATCGCGAACATCGCCCCCGGGGTCATCGCGGTCGTGGGCGGCGTGATCGCCCTCGCCAACATGGAGCGCATCAACCGCCGCACGACCCTCATCATCGGCTACTCGCTGACGACGGTGTGCCACTTCCTGATCGGCATCGCGTCGATGACCCTGGTCGAGGGCAACCCCGCGCGGCCGTGGGTGATCCTGTTCCTGGTCGTCGCGTTCGTCGGCTCGATGCAGACGTTCCTCAACATCGCGACGTGGGTGATCCTCTCCGAGATCTTCCCGACGCAGATCCGTGCGCTCGGCATGGGCATCGCGGTCTTCTGCCTCTGGATCGCGAACGCGTTCCTCGGGCTGTACTTCCCGACGATCGTGGCGGCGACCGGCATCACGGGGACCTTCTTCGGCTTCGCCGTCGTCGGCGTGCTCGCCCTGCTCTTCATCTGGAAGTTCGTGCCGGAGAGCCGCGGCCGCACCCTCGAGGAGGTCGAGGAGGGGGTCACCACCGGCAACATCTTCACGGTGCCGCAGAAGGCGTCCGGCCGGTAGAGCCGGCGCACGACGGACGGGAGGCTCGTGGCGACACCGCCACGGGCCTCCCGTCCGTCCCCCGTCCTGCTGGGAAGGGGCGTGCGCCCGAGCCGTAGGCTCGGCCCGTCGTTGTAGCCGTACAAGTACAGGAGGTCGGGCGTGGTCGAACTCGGCGCCGGATCCTTCCCGGTCGCACTCACCGTCACGTGTGCCGCACTGCTCGTGGTCGCGGTCGGCTGCGCCGTGTTCGTCGCCGTCGACGTCGTGCGGCACCCTCCGCACATGCGCGTCATGGCGCTCGTGTGGCCGCTCACGATGCTGTTCGGCAGTGTCATCTGGCTGGTCTTCTACCTCCGGCGGGGCCGGGCCACCGCGCCGGACCACGGGCGGTGGGCCGGGACCGCGATCGACACGAGCCACTGCGGTGCCGGGTGCGCCCTCGGCGACCTCGTCGGCGAGTTCGGGCTGGCGTGGTTCCCCGCGATCGGTGCGCTGGTCGGGCTCGGCTCGCTCTACCAGGACCGCATGGTCGCCGGGTGGGCCGTGGACTTCGTGCTCGCCTACCTGCTGGGCATCGGGTTCCAGTACTTCGCGATCGCCCCGATGCGCGGGCTCGGGGTCCGCGCCGGCTTGGTCGCCGCGCTCAAGGCGGACACGCTGAGCATCATCGCGTGGCAGATCGGGATGTACGGCCTCATGGCGGTGTGGCAGCTCGCGGTGTTCCCGGCGGTCTTCGGTGGCCGGGCCAGCGTGTTCTCGCCCGAGTTCTGGGTCGCGATGCAGTTCGCCATGGTCGCCGGCTTCGTCTGCGCCTACCCGGTCAACGCCTGGCTCGTGCGCCGCGGCATCAAGGAGGCCATGTGACGGACTGCGAGGATGGTGGGCATGTCCGACATCGACGAGGTGCTCGCGGCGTCCCGGGGGCTGCTCGGCGTCGTCGCGCGGTCCATGACGACCGCGCTCGAACACGTCACCGTCCCGCAGTTCCGGCTCATCGTGCTCGTCACCACGCTGGGACCGACCCGCGCCGGTGACCTCGCCGAGCGTCTCGCGGTCGGGCCGTCCACGCTCACGCGGAACGTCGACCGGCTGGTGGCCGGGGGATGGGTGGAGCGTCGACCCGGACCGCTGAACCGACGCGAGGTGCTCGTCGCCGCCACCGACCGTGGTCGCGCGCTCGTCGACGAGGTGAGTGCCCGTCGGGGCCGCGAGCTCGCCGAGGTGCTGGAGCGGGTGCCGGAGTCGGACCGCCCCACCGTGGTCGCCGGCATGCGAGCGCTCCGGACGGCGATGGACGAGCCGCTCCCGGAGGAGGTCTCGGGCTTCGGCGGGTAGCCCTCGACGTCCCACAGTTGTACACGTACAATCGTTGTGCTCGTACAACTGATGGAGGACCGTGTCCGCAACTGCTCCAGCCCGCGCCCACCTGCACACCGCCGGGACCCGTTTCGGCGGCGCCGCCGTCCGGCTGGCGATCCCCGCCCTGGTCGTCGGTGCCGGAGCCGGGGTGGCCGCCGTCGTCTTCCGCTGGCTCATCCAGCACGCGACCCTCGTGTTCAGTGGGCACACGGACTACTCCGCGACCACCGGCCACCCGGCGAACCCGTGGGTGCCCTGGCTCGGGAGCGGGTTCGTCGTCCTGGCGCCCGTCGTCGGCGGACTCCTGTACGGCCCGCTCATCCACCGCTTCGCGCGGGAGGCGCGCGGCCACGGCGTCCCCGAGGTGATGTTCGCGGTCGACCGGAACGGCGGGCGGATCCGGGGCAGTGTCGCGGTCGTGAAGGCGCTCGCCAGTGCGATCTGCATCGGTGCCGGCGGCTCGGTCGGGCGCGAGGGGCCGATCATCCAGATCGGCTCCGCGCTCGGGTCCACGATCGGTCGGTGGGCGCGGATGCCCGAGGTCCGGCTGAAGACCCTCGTCGCGTGCGGTGCTGCCGGTGGGATCTCGGCGACCTTCAACGCTCCGGTCGCCGGTGTCTTCTTCGCCCTCGAGCTGCTCCTGGGGGACTTCACCCCGACGTCGTTCGGTGCCGTCGCGATCGCGAGCGTGACGGCCGCGCTCGTCGGGCGTGCGGTCTTCGGCGACACCGCGTTCCTGCACCTGCCGGCCATCGGGGGCATCACCCCGCCGGAGTACCTGCTCTTCGCGCTCCTCGGGCTGCTCGCGGGTGCGGTCGGGATCGGCTTCACGCGGGTGCTCTACCTCGTCGAGGACGCCTGCGACCTGCTCTGGAGGGCGACGCGCGGTCCGGAGTGGGCTCGTCCGGTCGTCGGCGGGGTGCTCCTCGGGCTGCTGCTGCTCGCCCTGCCGCAGATGTACGGCGTCGGGTACCCCGTGCTCGAGCACGGTGTCGCCGGTCGGTACGCGCTCGGGTTCCTCGCTGTCCTCGTCGTCGGCAAGGTCCTGGCGACGTCCCTGACGCTCGGGATCGGCGGATCCGGCGGTGTCTTCGCGCCGTCGTTGTTCATCGGAGCGATGACCGGCGCCGCGTTCGGCGAGGTCGCCGCTGCGGTCGACCCGGCCCTCCGCGGGCAGGTCGCGGCCTTCGCGGTCGTCGGGATGGGGGCGGTGTTCGCAGGGTCGACCCGTGCTCCGATCACCGCCGGCATCATGCTGTTCGAGCTCACCGGCGACTACGCCCTCGTCCTGCCGGTCGTCGTCGCGGTCGTCGTCGCGACGGCCGTGTCGAAGGTGCTGTCCCGCGACACGGTCTACACGCTCAAGCTCAGTCGGCGTGGCGTGGACCTCACCGACGCCGCGGTCCCCGCCCGTCGGCTCCCGAGCGGGACGGTACGTGACGCAGCGAGGGGACTCGGCACGGTCGTCCCGGTGACGGCCACCGCGGCGCAGGCGCTCGACGCCCTCGCGTCGTCCGGGGGAGCCGCCGTGGTCGTCGTGGACGCCGAGGGGCGCTTCGCCGGCGTCGTGTCGGCGCGGTCCGCCGGCGAGGCCGTCCTGACGGACGTGGACGTCGCGGACCGGCCGGTGCTCGACGTCGCGTCCGAGGTGCGGGCGGTCCCGGCAGCGTCCGGTCTGGCGTCCGTCGTGCAGGACGTCGTGGACGCGGCGGACACCGACGGGCTGCCGGTGGTCGACCGGGACGGCCGCCCCGTCGGCTGGCTGGGGCAGGCGGAGGCGCTGCGGGCACTGGTCCCCGCCACGTGACGGACGGGAGGCACGGTGCCAGCTGGCACCGTGCCT
>CAJYIG010000398.1 GCA_913774725.1 uncultured Curtobacterium sp.
GCCCCGCCGTAGACCTCGACGTTGAGCTGCTCCCACCCGCCCACGCGCACGGCCGGGTTCGGCTTGATGCGGAACCCGGGGGAATCGGTGTGTGCACCGCGGATCCGGAAGGGGGTGGTGGGCGTCGCCGACTCCGGCAGACGCCAGGCGATGACCGCGCCGTCACGGACGACGACGTAGGCGCCCGCCTCGGTCGGCCAGGCGTCGAGCTCCGACAGCTCGGTGAACCCCGCTGCGACGAGCTGGTCCCGAGCGACCGCGGCCGCGTGGAACGCGGTGGGGGACTCGGTGACGTACTGGGCGAACGAGGAGGCGATGGCGTCGGTGGTCACCTGCCCATCGTGTCACGGGCGGTGCTGGCGACCGGACGAGAACGGGGGCGCGTCCTGCGGACGCGCCCCCGGGCCCACGCCGGCCGGTACCGGGCCGACGCGCCAGCGGCGGCCCGGTAGTGACCGGTGGGGATCCTCCAGACCGGAAGCCTGCGATCAGCCCTTGCTGTTGCCGGCCGAGCCGAGGACCTTCGCGGCCTCGACGACGCGGGCCGCCATGGCGGTCTCGGCGACCTTGCCCCAGGCGCGCGGGTCGTACTGCTTCTTGTTGCCGACCTCGCCGTCGATCTTCAGCACGCCCTCGTAGTTCCGGAACATCGAGTCGGCGATCGAGCGCGTGAACGCGTACTGCGTGTCCGTGTCGATGTTCATCTTGATGACGCCGTTGCGGACGGCCTCGTGGATCTCGTCGTCGGTCGAGCCGGAGCCGCCGTGGAAGACGAGGTCGAGCGGGTTCTCGCCGGTGCCGTGCTTCTCGGCGACGGACCGCTGGATCTCGCCGAGGAGCTCCGGACGCAGCTTGACGTTGCCCGGCTTGTAGACGCCGTGCACGTTGCCGAAGGTCAGTGCCGCGATCCAGCGACCCTGGTCGCCCAGGCCCAGCGCGTCGACGACCTTCTCGACGTCGTTCGGGGTCGTGTACAGCGCGTCGTTGGTGCCCTCGTGCTGGACGCCGTCCTCTTCTCCGCCGACGACGCCGATCTCGACCTCGAGGATCGCGTTGATGTTGCGCGTCTTCTGGATCATCGTCCTCGCGATCTCGATGTTCTCGTCGAGCGGCACGGCCGACCCGTCCCACATGTGCGACTGGAAGATCGGGTTGCGGCCCTGACGGACCTCCTCCTCGCTCGCTGCGATGAGGGGCATGACGAAGCCGTCGAGGGCGTCCTTCGGGCAGTGGTCGGTGTGCAGCGCGACGGTGACGTCGTAGTTCTTCGCGACCTCGTGGGCGAAGCGGGCCATCGCGAGGGCACCGGCGGCGCGGTTCTTGACCGTGTGCCCGGCGAAGTAGTCGGCACCACCGGTCGTGACCTGGAGGATGCCGTCCGAGCCGGCCTCCTGCAGGCCCTGGAGGACCGCGTTGATCGTCTGGGAGGAGGACACGTTCACCGCGGGGTAGGCGAACTTGCCGGCCTTCGCTCGTTCGAGCATCTCGGCGTACTGTTCCGGCGTTGCGATGGGCACTGCGATCTCCTTCGACTGGTGGTTCCCCGCCGAGCCTAGTCAGCCGCACTGGAGGCGCGGTGGTCGTTACGCAGGCGGGATCCGGCCGTCGTGCACATGCGTTCACGGCGGCCGCTGCTGCGGCCCCGGGCGGTCGCCGGTCGGTAGGCTCTGCTCGTGACTCCCACGACCCTGAAGTGGGCAGAGCACCGGCTCCCCGTCGGTAGGCTCTGGTCGTGACTCCCACCACTGAAACCGGCTCCCTGTTCCTCCAGCCCGACCGCAACCTGGCGCTCGAGCTCGTGCGTGCGACGGAGGCCGCCGCGATCCGTGCCCAGCCGTGGGTCGGTCGGGGCGAGAAGAACCTCGCCGACGGTGCCGCCGTCGACGCGATGCGCAAGTTCCTCGGCACGGTGAACTTCGACGGCGTGGTCGTCATCGGCGAGGGCGAGAAGGACGACGCCCCGATGCTCTTCAACGGGGAGCACGTCGGCAACGGCCACGGCCCGGCCTGCGACATCGCGGTCGACCCGATCGACGGCACCTCGCTCACCGCAGCCGGCCGCCAGAACGCGATCTCGGTGATGGCTGTCTCGGACCGCGGGTCGATGTACGACCCGTCGGCGGTGTTCTACATGGACAAGATCGCCGCGGGTCCGGAGGGCCGCGGGGTCCTCGATCTCGAGAAGCCGATCGGCGAGAACATCCGTGCGCTCGCGAAGGCGAAGCACAAGGACATCGAGGACATGCAGATCGCCGTCCTCGACCGCCCGCGCCACGACGAGCTGATCCGCGCGATCCGCGCCACCGGTGCCGGCACGCGCCTGCTGCTCGACGGTGACGTCGCCGGTGGCATCTCGGCCGCGCTGCCCGGCTCCAAGATCGACATGTGCGTGGGTGTCGGCGGCACCCCGGAGGGCATCATCACCGCATGCGCGATCAAGGCGCTCGGCGGCGTGATCCTCGGCAAGCTCCAGCCGAAGGACGACGAGGAGCGCCAGAAGGCACTCGACGCCGGCCACGACCTCGACAAGGTCCTCGACCAGGACGACCTGGTGACGGGCGACAACACGTTCTTCGTCGCGACCGGTGTCACCGACGGCGTGCTCGTCGACGGTGTCCGCCGTTCGCGCGGCGTCATCCACACCGACTCGCTCGTGCTCCGCTCGCGCTCGAACACCATCCGTCGCATCCAGGCGGACCACCGCGCCGAGAAGTGGTTCTGATCCAGCCGGTGCGCTGACGTCCGTCGGCGTGCTGACAGCGGGACGGAACCACGGATCCGACATCGAACCAGGTCTACCGATCGGTTCGATGTCGGATCCGTGGTTCGACGGCCCGGCCTCGCGCGGCTGCCCGCTGCCCGCCCCGGCGCTCAGTCGTCGTCGAGGGCGCCGACGAGCTCGGGCGCGGT
>CAJYIG010000399.1 GCA_913774725.1 uncultured Curtobacterium sp.
CGCGAGAGGGCTCGCTGCTCGACTTCGGTGTGGACCACGGCATCGTGAAGAAGTCGGGTGCCTGGTACACCTACGACGGTGACCAGCTCGGGCAGGGCAAGGAGAACTCGCGGTCCTTCCTGATCCAGAACCCGGACATCGCGGCCGAGATCGAGGGCAAGATCCTCGCCAAGCTCGGTGTCGGCGGCGCCAAGGCCGACGCAGCTCCGGTCGAGTCGATCGCACCGAAGCTGGCGGAGCGCAAGGGCGCGTGACCGGAGCAGACGACCACGACGAGGGCCTCGCTCCCGTCACCGACCTGTTCGGTGCGCGGTCCCGTCGTGGTCGACGCACGACGCCGGCGGACACGGACACGGACCCGGACACGGACCGGGACCCGGATCCGATCGAACCGGACGCCGTCACCGGGCTCGACGTGCCCGGGGATGCGGACCGGTCGTCCGACGACGACTGGGCACCCGACTCGATGTTGCTCGGCGACGACGAGCGGCGCTTCGGGCCCGTGCCCACCCCTGCTCCGGCGGAGGACGACCGCCCCGCAGCGATCCCGTTCCGCGGGCAGCAGCCCGAGGCCGAGTGGGTGTCCCCGGTGGTCGGTGACGGTTCCGGCCGGAGTGCCCGTGCCGAGCAGCACGGGTACGACGACGACACCGCGGACGCGGCGACGGCACCCGTCTTCGCCATCGCGAGCGGCGACGAGATCGACCCGGCTGACGCCCCGCGACCGCTCGACGAGCAGCGCGCCGACGCCGAGCGCGTCAGCATGCGGGCGCTCGGTCGCAAGGGGGTCAGCGAGTCCGAGATGCGGCAGCTGCTGACGAAGCAGGACCTCGACACCGAGGTCGTGGAGCACGAGGTCGCCCGACTGGTGCGAGTGGGCCTGCTCGACGACGTGGCCCTCGCGACCGACCTGGTCGACCGGCTGCACGAGCGCAAGGGCCTCGGCCGCCAGGGTGTCGTCGGCGAACTGCGGCGGCGCGGGATCGACCAGGCCGCGATCGACGCGGCGCTCGAGGCCTCGGCGGACGACGCGGACGACGAGTTCATCCGCGCGAACGAGCTCGCCGAGAAGCGCGCGCGGCAGCTCCGCGGCCTCGACCGTGCAACCGCCGAACGGCGCCTGAGCGGCTTCCTGATGCGCAAGGGCTACGGCGCGGGCGTCGTCCGCGTCGCCGTGGAGCGGGCGCTCGACGGGCCGCCACGTCGCGCTCCGTCGGGCGGTGGGACCGTCCGGTTCGAGTAGCGCTGCGGCGCCCGTACCGCGCGGTCCTGCGTCCCGACCCGACGTCCGCTCCGACGCTCTCGCGGCGGCCGCGGTCGACCTACACTGGGACGATCATGGCCACCGTCGAAGCCCGCCCCAGAACCTACGAGGTCCGCACCCACGGGTGCCAGATGAACGTCCACGACTCGGAGCGCCTGAGCGGATCGCTGCAGGCCGCCGGGTACGTCGCGGCCGACGGCGGCCAGGCGGACGTGGTCGTCATCAACACCTGCGCCGTGCGCGAGAACGCGGACAACCGGCTCTACGGCAACCTGGGGCAGCTCGCGGGGATCAAGCGCGAGCACCCGGGCATGCAGATCGCGGTCGGCGGGTGCCTGGCGCAGAAGGACAAGAACGTCATCCTCGAGAAGGCACCGTGGGTGGACGTCGTGTTCGGCACGCACAACATGGGGTCACTACCGACCCTGCTCGAGCGGGCGCGGCACAACGACGAGGCGCAGATCGAGATCCTCGAGGCGCTCGACGTCTTCCCGTCGACGCTGCCCACCAAGCGCGACTCGACGCACAGCGGGTGGGTGTCGATCTCCGTCGGGTGCAACAACACCTGCACGTTCTGCATCGTGCCGTCGCTGCGCGGCAAGGAGAAGGACCGCCGTCCCGGCGACGTGCTCGCCGAGATCCAGGCGCTCGTCGACGACGGTGTGATCGAGGTCACGCTCCTCGGGCAGAACGTCAACTCGTACGGTGTCGAGTTCGGCGACCGCCAGGCGTTCGGCAAGCTGCTCCGCGCTGCCGGGCAGATCGAGGGCCTCGAGCGCATCCGCTTCACGAGCCCGCACCCGGCCGCGTTCACCGACGACGTCATCGACGCGATGGCCGAGACGCCGAGCGTGATGCCGCAGCTGCACATGCCGCTGCAGTCGGGCTCGGACCGCGTGCTCAAGGCGATGCGTCGGAGCTACCGCAGCGAGCGCTTCCTCGGCATCCTCGACCGGGTGCGGGCGAAGATCCCGCACGCGGCGATCTCGACCGACATCATCGTCGGGTTCCCCGGTGAGACCGACGAGGACTTCGAGGACACCCTGCGCGTCGTCGAGCAGTCACGGTTCGCGTCGGCCTTCACGTTCCAGTACTCCATCCGCCCCGGCACGCCGGCGGCGACGATGCCGGACCAGCTGCCGAAGGCGGTCGTGCAGGAGCGGTACGACCGTCTGATCGCCCTGCAGGACCGCATCACGGCCGAGGAGCACGCGAAGCAGGTCGGTCGGAGCGTCGAGGTGCTCGTCGCGACCGGCGAGGGCAAGAAGGACGACAGCACGCACCGGCTGTCCGGACGCGCCGAGGACTCGCGCCTCGTGCACTTCGCCGTGCCCGCCGGGTCCGAGGTCCCGCGCCCGGGCGACGTCGTCACGGTCGAGGTCACCCGCGCGGCCCCGCACTTCCTGATCGCCGACGACGAGGGCCCCCTGCGCATCCGCCGGACCCGCGCCGGCGACGCCTGGGACCGTGCGCAGGCAGACAGCTGCGGCGTGCCGACCCCGTCCGCCCCGGGCGCCGGGCCGCGTCCGGTGTCGCTCGGGCTGCCGAGCCTCCGTGTCGGACGCTGACCGGGCGGTTCCCGCGGTCGGACGGGGCGACGACTCGACCCCCGACCTGATCGCGGTCGTCGGTGCGACCGGCACCGGGAAGTCCGAGGTCGGTCTCGCCGTGGCCGAACGACTGCGCGCGTCCGGTCGGCCCGCCGAGATCGTGAACGCCGACGCCATGCAGCTCTACCGCGGCATGGACATCGGGACCGCGAAGCTCTCGGTCGAGGAACGGCGGGGCATCCCGCACCACCAGCTCGACGTCCTCGCGATCACCGACGAGGCGAGCGTCGCGGCCTACCAGCTCGACGCCCGTGCGGACGTCGAACGGATCACGGCGGACGGCGGCACCGCGGTGCTCGTCGGCGGGAGCGGGCTCTACGTCTCCGCCGTGCTGTTCGACCTCGCGTTCCCGGGGACCGACCCCGAGCTGCGCGCCGACCTCGAGCGCGAGCACGCCGAGCAGGGCCCGAACGCCCTCCTCGCGCGCCTGCGGGCCCTGGACCCGGCGGCCGCGGCCGACGTCGACGCCCGCAACCCCCGTCGCCTGATCCGCGCCGTGGAGATCGCGAGCCGGTCCGAGGTCGTGACCCCGCGCCTCCCGTCCGCGCCCCGCGCCTGGCGACCCGCTCGGGTGCTGCACCTGCACCGCGAGCGCAGTGGACTCGTCGCGTCGCTGCACGCACGCGCCGAGCGGATGTTCCGCGACGGGCTCGTCGACGAGGTGGAGGCGCTCCGGGCCGACGGTCTCGAACAGGGACGCACCGCGCGCGCAGCGATCGGGTACTCGCAGGCGCTCGACGTGCTGCACGGCCGTGCGACGACGGCCGAGGCGGTCGAGGCCACGGCGGTCGCGACGCGCAAGTACGCCAGGCGGCAGGTGTCGTGGTTCAAGCGGTACGACGCCGAGGTCGTCGACGTCAGCGGTGCCGACGTCGCGGGGCTGCAGGCCGTGGCCCGTAGGATCGTGCCGTGACCGAGCTGCACTTCACGAAGGGCCAGGGGACGGGCAACGACTTCGTCCTGTTCGCCGACCCGGACGCCACGGTCGACCTGACCCCCGAGCGCATCCGCGCGATCGCCGACCGACGCTTCGGTGTCGGGGCCGACGGGGTCATCCGGGCCGTGCGCTCGGACGCGCTGCCCGAGGGGCGTCCGCTCGTCGCGGTCGAACCCGCCGCGACGTGGTTCATGGACTACCACAACGCCGACGGCTCGGTCGCGGAGATGTGCGGCAACGGCATCCGCGTGTTCGCCCGCTACCTGACCGAGTCCGGGCTCGTCGACCTGGCACCGGGGGAGACGCTCACGGTCGGCAGCCGCAAGGGACTCGTCGACGTGCAGCGCACCACGAACGGCTTCTCGGCGGACCTCGGACGCTGGGGGCTGGGCATCGAGGGCGGCGGGGCGAACGACGTGACCGTCCGCGCGAAGGAGCTCGACGGCGCGCGGCCGGGGCTCGGCATCGACGTCGGCAACCCGCACGTCGTCGTGGCCGTCGCGACCGAGGACGAGCTCGCCGAGGTCGACCTGACCTACGTCCCCGTGCTCGACCCGGCTCCCGAAGCGGGCGCGAACGTCGAGTTCGTGCTGCCCAGCGACCCGCTGGTCAAGGACGGCGTGGGGGAGATCACCATGCGCGTGCACGAGCGGGGCAGCGGCGAGACGCTGTCCTGCGGCACCGGTGCGGTCGCCGCAGCGCTCGCGACGCGGTACTGGGCGGGCCCCTCGGCGCCCGACACCTGGCGCGTGCGGGTGCCGGGCGGGGTCGTCACGGTGCGGATGTTCGCCGCCGAGGACGGCGAGCACGTCGCGCTGGCCGGTCCCGCGGAGCTCGTGTTCTCGGGCGACCTGACGGTCTGACGCCGGCCGGCCCCTACTCTGCGGTGCGCCGCACCCGGATCACCCGGAAGCCCTTGTCCGTCGAGGCCCGCGTGACCTGGAACCCGTCGCCGAGCGCGTCGCCGAGCCAGCGCTGCAGGGAGTCCCCGCCGAGGTCCTTCGACACCACGAGCCAGGCGTCGCCGCCGACCTCGAGCCGGGGCAGCCACGTGAGCAGGATCGCGTGCAGCTCGTCCTTGCCCACCCGGATCGGCGGGTTCGACCAGATCGTCCGGAAGCGCAGGTCCGCGGGGACCTCGTCCGGCAGGCCGACCGTCACGTTCGACACCCCTGCCGCGACGGCGTTGCGTGCCGCGAGCCCGAGGACGCGTTCGTTCACGTCCACGCCCCACACCTGTGCGTCCGGGGACTCGAGCGCCATCGTGATCGCGATCGGGCCCCACCCGCAGCCGACGTCGAGCAGCGCGCCGTCGGACGCGGGCGGCGGCACCGAGCCGAGGAGCACCTTCGTGCCGCGGTCGACGCCGTCCGGGCTGAAGACCCCGGCCGCGGTGGACAGGGTGAGCGGCTGCCCGGCGAGCGTGACGTGCACCTGGCGCTCACGGATCTCCGAGGACGGGTTCGCGGAGAAGTAGTGCTCGTTCGCCATGGAAGAACCGTAGCGGGGAGCCCGTGTGTCCCGGGCGTGGCGGCGGTACCCTGTGGAGAAGATGACGGAAACCACCATGAACGACGGACGATCCGACGACAGCGCCGAGGGTGTCGTGGAGCGCGTCCTCCGCAATGCCGAGACCCGGGCCTCGTCGGCGATCTTCGCTCCCGCCCAGGCCATCCAGACACGATCGGTCGACGAGCACGGCTGGTCCGGCGACGGCGACCAGTACGAGCGTGAGGACCGCGCCGCCCTGCGCCGCGTCACCGGCCTCTCCACCGAGCTCGAGGACGTCACCGAGGTCGAGTACCGGCAGCTCCGGCTCGAGCGGGTCGTCCTGATCGGCGTGTACCCCCAGGGCGACGCCCAGGACGCCGAGAACTCCCTGCGCGAGCTCGCCGCCCTGGCCGAGACCGCGGGTGCCGTGGTGCTCGACGGACTCCTGCAGCGCCGACCGACCCCCGACCCCTCCACGTACCTCGGCAAGGGCAAGGCCGAGGAACTCGCGATGGTCGTCAAGGCCACCGGCGCCGACACCGTGATCGCCGACACCGAGCTCGCACCCTCGCAGCGTCGTGCGCTCGAGGACGTCGTCAAGGTCAAGGTGATCGACCGCACGGCCGTGATCCTCGACATCTTCAGCCAGCACGCCTCCACCCGCGAGGGCAAGGCGCAGGTCGAGCTCGCCCAGCTGCAGGACCTGCTCCCGCGCCTGCGCGGTT
>CAJYIG010000400.1 GCA_913774725.1 uncultured Curtobacterium sp.
CCGGCAACTTCCCCGACGACACGATGACCGTCGCCGGCGAGCACGTGCCGTTCGAGCAGTTGCTCGGGACCGAGGCCACCCGCGTCGTCGTCATCTCGCCGGGACACGACACCGAGGACTTCCTGCAGGTCGTCGAGCGGATGGGCCTGCACAAGGTCTCGTACTCGGTCGGCTGGACGTCGTGGCTCGACATCGCTCCCGAGGGCGTGACGAAGGCGACCGCGATGGAGCGCGTCCGCGAGTGGCTCGACATCCCTCGCTCCCGCGTCATGGCGGCGGGCGACGGGCGGAACGACATCGACATGCTGCGGTGGGCGTCGACCTCGGGCCGCGGTGTCGTGATGGGACAGGCCCCGGACGACGTCGTCGACGCGGGCAACGAGCTGACCGGTGGTGTGACCGACGACGGTCTGGCGGCGGCGCTCGACACGCTGCCGCGGTAGTCCTCGGCCGCCTGAGGCTCCCGTGTCGTGGGCAGCCGGCGCTGCCACTTCGAATCCGGCCTGGTCACTCGTGTCAATGTAGGCTTGACGCATGCAACCGAATCTCTACGAGCAGGCGTCGAACGTGCATCGTGCCGTCGGCGACATCATCGCCTCGCCCGTCCTCGGGGACGGGCAGGAGCCACTGGACACGGTGGCAGCGGCGAACCGCGTCTGTGAACAGGCGACGGCGCTCTTGGCGGCTTCGGTGGAACGCGCGCGCAACGAGGGTGTCACGTGGCAGCAGATCGGGGACGTCCTCGGGGTCTCTCGGCAGGCGGCGTTCCAGCGGTTCGGCAAGCCGGTCGACCCGGCGACCGGCGCGACGCTCGACATCGCCGTGCTCCCCGACGCGACCGAGCTGGCAGCATCCGTGATCGACCTGCTCGCGTCCGGACGATGGGACCAGGTGACCAGCCAGTTCGACGATGCGATGCTCCGGACGGTCACCACCGACGGCCTCGCCGCCGCGTGGACGCAGATCATCGCCGCGGCGGGGGCGTTCGAGCGTCGTGGCGAGACCGAGTCCGTCCGCTCCGCCGGGCTCACCGTCACGAACACGCCCCTCGCGTTCGAGGCGGGCGACTTCACCGCCCGCATCGCGTTCCGCGACGACCGTCGCATCTCCGGACTGCTCGTGCTCGCCGGGCCGGCGTCGTGACCCCCGTCCCGGGTCGGTCCACAGCTCCCGAGCAGGACACCGTGGTCGACCTGCGCGACGTCGAGGTCGTCGTGGACGGCACGACGCTCCTCCCCAGGACGAGCGTCGCGGTCGGGCGCGGGCAGGCGGTGGTCGTCCGGGGGCACAACGGCGCGGGCAAGTCGACGCTCCTCCGTGTCGTCGCGGGGATGCGGACGCCGACCTCGGGGAGCGCAACCGTCGGTGGTGAGCGGATCTCCAAGCGTGACGCGACGTTCCGACGTCGTCTCGCTGCGATGATCGGGCTGCCGCCGATGGCACCGGACCTCACGATCCGCGACCACGTCCGCATGGTGTCGGCGACGTGGTTCAGCGATCCCGACGAAGCGGAGGCAGTCGCTGCCGAAACGATCGGATCGCTCGACCTCCAGCGGCTCGATCGTCGCTTCCCGCATGAGCTGTCGACCGGGCAGCTCCAGGTCGCGGCGCTCGCCCTCGTGCTCGCTCGACCGTTCGACGTCCTCGTCCTCGACGAGCCGGAACAACGCCTCGACCAGGACCGACTCGCCGGAGTGCGTGACGTCCTCGCAGGGCGCCGGGATGCTGGAGCGGCGCTCGTCATCGCGACGCACAGTACGACCCTCGCCGACAGCCTGGCCGACCACGTCGTCGACCTCGACGCCGACGGGTCGCGATGACGAAGCGCGCTGCGGCCGTCTTCGAGATATGGCGCCGTCGCGACGAGCGGACGGTGGGAGACCGCGCGTTCATCTCGTACGCGCTGGTGCTCGTCGGGCTCATCGTGGTGGCGCCGGTCGTCCGGGCGACCTGGATCGGTCTCTCGACCCCGCCCGCGTCGGCGACGCTCACATCACCGATGGCGCCGTCGGTCGCAGCGTTCCTGCTGGCTGCGTCGTGGTCCACTGCGTTGCTCGTCGGTCGCCGACGCGGCCCGGCCGTCCTGGCACCGATCCTCGTGCACGTCCTGGCGGACAGCGACGTGCCGCGGATCCGGGCGTTCGGGCGAGTCGTCTCGCTGTCGACGGCATGCGTGGCGTCCTGCTTCGCGGGTGTGGCCGGCCTGGTCGGCTCAGCGGCGCTGGGGGGCGACGTGGGTGCGATCGGTCCCGTCGTCGACTTCGTCGTCCGCGGTGCCGCGTTCGGCGCGGTCGCGGCGGTCCTGTGGCTCCTCGGCGAGGCGGTGCCGAGGGCATCGACCTGGGCGGCGGGTGCCGTGCTCCTCCTCGGCGGGGTCGCGCTGGTTTCGCCGGACCGTCCGCTCTGGGCCTGGGCCTGGGTACGGCCGGAGGTCGTGCCCCTCACGACCCTCGTCACCGTGGTGATCGCCGTGGCCGCGCTCACGAGCGTCCCCGCACTCCTCGAGCGTGTCGAACCGGCGCGGCTCTCCGAGCAGGCCGCCGCGTGGGACACGGCGATCGCGCACGCTGTCAGCCTCGACCTGAGTTCGGCCTCGGGCACGTACCACGCGCTGCCCTCGTGGGGGCGGAGACTCAGTGCCGTCGTGACGTCGAGGTCGGTCGCCGTCCTCGTCGTCGTCCGGGACCTCGTCGCGGTCGTCCGGACGCCGGAACGGCTCCTGACCGGCGTGCTGCTGTCGGCGGCGGGCGGTGGTCTCCTGGTGGTCGCAGCCGTCTCCGGGCCGTACGGCGCGCTCCTCGGCGTCGGCGCTGCCGTGCTCGTGTACTCGGGGACGGGGTCGCTGTCGGCCGGTCTCTACCACGCAGCGCGCGTCGCGTCGGACCTTCCGCTCTACGGCGTCCGTGACGGGGTCCTGCTCCTCTGTCACGGCATCCTGCCCCTCGGCGCGCCCGTGCTCGTGACGGGAGCGGTGGCCGCCGGCACGGGAGTCGCTGCGGGGGTGCCCGTCGTCGCGCTCGTCCACGCCGTCGTCCTGGCGGTCGCCGCCGCGGTGGCCCGAGGAAGCGACGCGCTGCGAGGACCGACGCCGCTGTTCCTCCTCACCCCGGCGCCGTCCGCCATGGGCGACCCGATGCCGGTCATCCGGGTGCTGTGGGCAATGGACTCCTTCGTGCTGACCGTCCTCGTCGGCTCGGCCGTGGGGGTCGGTTCCGCCGTCGGCGCCGGGGCGATCGCGGTGATCCTCCTCGTCGTCCTCGTCGTCCGGTGGGCACGGCGGCCCTGATCCAGCGGCGGTCCTGGACACGACCGAGGGGCTTTGCTAGCGTCGTGTCACGTCACCCGATCGAGGGGCATCCGGTGGCGGGGGGGTGCTGATCAGCACGCCCGAGGGGGAGCTGTAGCGATGCAGCGCGAACGGGGGAACCATGTCGCAGCGAACGTGATCGCCGATCGCAACCGATGTCTTCGGGAGCGAGCGGGTGCTGATCGCTCGGCGCAACGATGCGCCTGAGTGATGTGTCGCCGCGTGGTGGAGCCATGTGCTCTCGACCGCTCCTGGTCGACCTGTTCGGCGTGCTCGGACGCCGAACACAGCCGTCTCCGTGGGGAGGCGAATCCGCTGGTGCAGGGACACCGGCGTTCAGGAAAGGGAGAGTCACATGCAGTCAGAGATCCTCGAGGTGCAGGCGTTCGCGAACTCCGCACTCCGGTCCGTCGACGCTGAGATCGGCGGCGACAGCTCGATCCCGGCGATGACCACGCCGACCGTCGTGTTCACGCCCGCAGCGGCGGAGTACGTGGTCGCAGGGAGCACCATCTGCCTCATCTGCTAGGCGCAACGAGCGCTCCCCGCCCGGTCACCGGGCGGGGAGCCGCTCCGTCGCTCGGTCACCGGGCGCGGAGTCCTCACGACGCCCAGCACCGACGAGACGGAACAGTGCACCTCAGATGACCCTGACCTTCCGGCGCCGACCAGCACGTGCCGGCACGCCGACCCCCGCCGACCGACGCCAGGGCGCGGTGAACGCGACGATGGCCCCGATCGCGATCGGGCAGATCCTGGCCTCGGTCGAGTCCATGACGATCGGTCGCCTGTACCGTCGTGACAACCTGCTCAGGGGGGTCTCAGCCCGCGGAGCACGAGTCGGTACGCTCCGACACCGGCTGCTCACCGTCCTGGATTCCCCGACGACGCCGCAGATCCTCGCTGCCGTCAACCTCGTGAGTGCGACCGCGTTGCTCCTCGGACGGAACCGGCGTCCGGTCCAGATCGCCTCGAACGTGGTGATCGGCCTCTGCAACCGGCTCAACGAGATCCGCACGCCGTACGGTCGAGACGGAGCCGACCAGATGACGGCGGTGATCACGCAGTACCGATCGCTGTCTGCTCTGATCCCCGATGCCGCACGGTCGGATGACCTGTTCCTCCGCGCGGTGAACTACCAAGCCGCGCTGAGCTACTTCGTCTCCGGCATCTCCAAGGCCTTCGGATCGAGCTGGGTGCAGGGCGACGCCCTCGGGGAGATCGTGCGCACCCAGGCGTACGGTGGCGGTCCCGCAGCCCGGCTCCTCCGCGACCGTCCCCGCCTCGCCCGGCTGCTCACCTGGAGCACGCCGCTCTGGGAAGCGTCGTTCCCCCTGATCTACCTGCTCCCCGAGCGGTGGGGCCGGCGTGCGCTGTGGGGAGTGAAGGGCTTCCACGTCGCCGTCGCCGCCGTCATGGAACTCCCACGCTTCGTGTGGGGGTTCACCGGTTCGCACGGAGCCGTCGGGTACGCGTTGTCGGGACACCGGCTTCCCTCATCGAACGTCGAACGGGTGGTGCTGACGGCAACGGCGGCAGTCGCTCTGACTGCCGGTACGTACGCCGCAGCCCAGCGGGCCCAGGACCGAGACCGTCGCGCGGGCCTGAAGGGGTCCGTGCTGCTCGAGCTGGAGGACGGCGTCATCGAGTACCGGCACGTGCCACCGACGGATCCGTCCGTCGATGCCGACACTGCGCCGGTCGTGATCCTCGAAGCGGGTCTGGGCAATGCCCTCGATGCCTGGGCCTGGGTCGCGGACGGTATGTCCCGCTCGGCTCACGTGCTCGCCTACCATCGCCGTGGCTACGGCCGGACCACCTCGAGCGCGGATCCCGGTCGCGCGGTCGAAGCCCTGGTGCGGACGGTGGGCTCGAGCGGTCCCCTCATCGCAGTGAGCCACTCGATCGGTCTGCTCGTGCTCGCCGGTTACGCCGGTGGTCAGGTGGACGGCAGGGCGTTCGCCGCAATCGTCCTCGTCGACGGCACGGATCCCGACCTCTTCGACGCAGACCGCGCTGACCGGCGACGCGTCGGCACGTACCTCCAGTCGCAAGCGCACACGATGTTCGCGGCGCTGAGCGGGGTCTACAACTTCGCCCCGAACGCAGTCGCCCGTCAGACGAGGTACGAACCCGACCAGCAGAACGGCACCCTGCAGTTCATCTTCGCCCCGCGGAACGTCTACCGCGCGACGCGGGAGTACTTCGAGCTTCCCACCGCCGGAGCGATCGACGCGCTGCGGGACGTGCCGGTCCGGTACCTCGTCGCATCCGAGGAGAACGCGGCACAACAGGAGAGCCTCGCGCGCAAGCTCGCCGCGGAGCATCGGCTGGTACCGACCTCGTCCCACCGGTCCGTGATCGGCTTCCGGGGGAACGCCACGCAGGTCGTCTCGGTGATCGAGGAGGCGCTCGACCGTGTCCGTTGACCTCCGCCGCGCCGCCGGCACCGCTGCGGCCGTCGCCATCACCGCTCATCTCGTCGCGACCTCGCTGTTCAACACGCCGGACTCGTTCAACTTGGACCTGCGGCGCTACGTCGGCGGCTGGACGGTACCGGGCTGGCGGTTCTTCGCTCCGAATCCCGGAGTGCAGAACGTCCACCTGCTCGTCCGGACCCGTGGCGGGTCGACCCGCACCGCTCCGAGTGACTGGGTCGACGTCACCCCGACGATCCGGCACGGCTTCTGGAACGTTCTGATGAACCCGAAGAGCCGCGGGCCGAAGGCGTTGTTCGACGCGATGCAGCAGCTGTCGGTGATGAAGGCGAACTACTCCCAGTTCGATTGGATGGTGAGCAGCACTGCGTACGAGCTCGTGCGGGATGCAGCATCGGGTCTCGTCTCCGGGGGAGACTCGCAGGAGTTCCAATTCCTCCTGATGAACTACTTCCCGGCGGCACCTCCCGAGAAACGCATGCAGCCCATCCTCGTGTCGCGATGGGAAGGACGCTTCCATGCCTGACACCCTTCCGACGTTCGCTGGAGCCGAGCTGCACCTGCACGTGAGTGGGGCGGTCGCAGCATCGCTCGTGCCCTGGTGGATCAACTGGTTGCGCTTCACGTCGCCGGAGGTCGTCGTCAACGTCTCCGTCTCGACGCACGCGACAAGGTTCGTGAGTACCGACGCCGTACGCGCGCTCGCGAACGGAGAAGTCTGGCTCGACGAATGGGAACAGGACGCACTGCCGCACTCCTGGAGGGACGGCCGCACGGGGAGGTCCGAGTGCATCATCGTGTTCCCGGCATCGCTCGACACGATCATGCGCCTCGCGCAGGGCCGAGCGGACTCCCCGGCGCTCATGATGATGCAGTTGACCGAACTGCCGGTCATCATCGCTGACGTGTCCCCGGCGTCTAACGCGGTCATCGACCATTGGCGCACGTTGCTCCTCCAGCGCCCGAACGTCGTCTTCGCGCCGGCGGTCGACACGCCGCGGGCCGACGACCGGAGCACGACGCAGAGCGGCTTCAACCTCCCGGGTGCGCTCGCTCTGGCGAATGACCGCCTTGCGCGTCCTGCCGGACGAGCCTGACCGTCTCGGCTCTCCTCCCGGTCGTCCGGCCGAGCGCACTGCCGCGCATCGAAGGATGCCTCGCTTGCCGCTCCGGTGGACCGCTAGACTGCCCGGGACACGGTCACGTCTCGCCACGTGGTCGTGTCATGGAGGGTTGTCCGAGCGGCCGATGGAGCCTGTCTTGAAAACAGGTGGGCAGTGATGTCTCGTGGGTTCGAATCCCACACCCTCCGCGCATGAGCACCGGGACCCGCCTCCGACTGATCGAGCTGTCCGATGCAGCCGAGCTCGCCACGATCGTCCGCGCGAGCGCCGATCACTTGCGGCCGTTCGAGCCGACGCGGCCGGACAGCTACTTCACCGAGGCCGGGCAGCGCGCGACGATCGGCGTCCTGCTCGCTGCCGCGCAGAGGGGCGGCTCGGTGCCCTTCGTGATCGTGGGGGACGACGACGAGTTGCTCGGCCGGATCACCCTGAGCGGTGTGACCCGTGGTGCCCTGCAGTCGTGTGCGCTCGGGTACTGGATCCGTGCCGACCGGACGCGGCAGGGGCACGCGACCCGTGCGGTCGGGCTCGCGGTCGACTACGCGTTCCGGGAGCTCGGGCTGCACCGGGTGCAGGCGGAGACCCTGCCGGAGAACACCGCGTCGCAGCGGGCGCTCGAGCGGAACGGCTTCGAGCGGTACGGCTTCGCGCCGCAGTACATCCGCATCGCGAGTGAGTGGCGCGACCACGTCATGTTCCAGGTGCTCGCCCCCGGCGCCTGACTCGCTCGCGTCGAACCACGAAGGCGACATCGAACCAACGCGAGCACGTGGTTCGATGTCGGGAACGTGGTTCGACACGGAGGCTACCCGCGCCCGATGCTCAGCGCTCAGGGACGGGCGCCGAGGGCGGCGAGCTCCGCTCGGGTGCGGGCACCGTGCTTCCGGAGCAGGTTCGCCACGTGGTACTTGACCGTGTTCGGGCTGATCCCGAGTCCCTCGGCGATCTCCCGGTTCCCGACGCCGGTCACCACGAGCCGGAGCACGTCGCGCTCGCGCTCGGTCAGCCCGCTGTCGTCGGGCAGGTCCACCGCCCCGGGTGCGGGATCGAGGGGGAGTGAGATGTCGAGCGTCGAGCCCCACCCCGGCGTGGAGTCGACGCGCATCGTGCCGTCGAGGGCGACGACCCGCTCGGCGATCGGCCGGACGGCGTCGTCGTGGGTGTCGAGCGTGCCGGCGCCGTCGTCCCGCAGCTGCATGAGCAGGTTGCGCCCGTCGCAGTCCCACTGGATGCGGACCCGTCGGGCGACCCCGTCGTCGACCAGTGCGAGCACGGCCGTCCGGACGATGGCCCGGGCGCTGTGGGCGACGTCCCCGGGCAGGGCCCTGCCGGTTGCCGGCGGCTCGACGAACTGCACGTCGAGGTCCCCGAACCGGACGAGCGGGCGGAGGTCGGCCCGCAGCCGTGAGAACGCGCCGGTGACGGGCTCGAGCAGTGTGCTCCGCTGCCGGTCGGTCACCGTCCGGAGTTCGACGAGTGCAGCGGAGGCGATCTCGACGGCCTCGGCGCGGGCAGCGGCGTCGGACAGGCGGTCCGCGCGCAGGGCAGCGAGGACCGACTCGAGGGTCAGCGCGTGGCGGTCGGCCTGCTCCGCGACCGTCCGCGCGTGCTCCGACGCCGCGATCCGGCTTGCTGGTGCGTCCGATCCCGTCTCCACGAGGACCGAACCTACCCGTCCCACCCGGATGGACGGTCCCACTCGATCGGGTGGGCGGACTGCCTGCTCGGGCAGCGGCGCGATCGACTCGACGCGAGGAGCATCGAGCCATGGCCACCACGACGACAGCCGACGCCCTCGGGCTGATCGGCGACGAGCTCCAGGACCTGATCGCCGCCGTCAGCGGTGCCGACCAGGTGCCGTTCGAGCGCGCCCTCGACCTGCTGTCCGGCGCCGAGCGCGTCTTCGTGCACGGCGCCGGTCGCTCGGGCCTCGCACTGCGGATGACCGCGATGCGCCTGATGCACCTCGGGCTCGACGTGCACGTCGTCGGCGAGGTCACGACGCCCGCGATCCGGCAGGGCGACCTGCTGCTCGTCGCGAGTGGCTCGGGCACGACGAGTGGCATCGTGCAGGCGGCACGGACCGCGTCGGACGTCGGCGCGCGGGTGCTCGCCGT
>CAJYIG010000401.1 GCA_913774725.1 uncultured Curtobacterium sp.
CCGGCCCGAGCGCGACGAGTGTCACGAGTGCCGCGAGCGTGCCGGCGATCGGGGCACCGATCATCGGGATGAACGAGGTCACGAACGCCACCACCGCGAGCGGGATCGTCAGCGGGACGCCGAGGACCGCGAGCCCGGTGCCGATCGCGACCGCGTCGAACGCTGCCACGGCGGCCGTCCCGCGCACGTAGCCGCCCAGCGTGGTGACGACGCGGTCCCCGATGCGCCGTGCCCGGTCGTACTGCGCACCGGTGAAGGGGCGGAGCAGGAACTCCCAGATCGCCGGACCGTCCTTGAGGAAGAAGAACAGGATGACCGCGCTGAGCACGGCCCCGGTGACGACGTTCGTGACGGCGGAGATGCCCGCGATCGCGCCCGCCCCGAACCGTGCGCTGGTGACGAAGTCGACGAGGCCGGAGACCGCGTCCTCGATCTGTCCGTCGGTCACCCGGACGGGTAGCTCGTGCAGCACGTCCTGCACCTGTTGGAGTCCGTCGACCGCCGAGGCCTGCAGTGCCGGCCACTGCCCGGCGAACGCGGCGACAAGCAGCCAGAGCACCCCGGCGGCCGCGGCGAGGACGCCCACGAACGCGATCGTCGTGGCGAGCACCGACGGCACCCCGTGTCGGCGGAGCCAGGCGACGAGCGGGTACAGCGCCGAGGCGACGATGAGCGCGAGCAGCACCGGGATCGTGACGAGGCTCAGCGTCGTCGCGGCCGTGACGATCCCACCGATCACCACGACGATCACGACGGTCTGCAGGCACCGGACCGCGAGCCGACCGTACGGGTCGGTCCAGGTGCTCGGGCGGACGGAGGTGGGCGCGGGGGAGCGGCGCAGGTGCATGTCGGGGTCTTCCGGGTCGGCGTGAGGCGGCCGTGACCCCGTCGGCACAGGGCAGACGCTACCGAGCGGCGGCCGGTCGTCGTCCCTGTTCGGACGACGACGACCGGCCCCGACGTCGAGGGGCGGCCGAGCAGCCGTCTGGCGGGTCGTCCCTCGAGTCAGACGAGACACGACCGCGGTCAGCAGTCCGAGCGCCGTTCGAGGACATCGGATCGACGGTGGAGCTCGTGGGCTCCGCCGTCGTTCTCGTGCTGCTCAGTCCTGGTCGAGAACCCTGTCATCGGGTCCGCACCGGATGCGGCCACCCGACTCTCGGTCGGTCGGAACGCGCTGCTGCTCGACGCGACCGAAGGCGCGCTTGCACCGGGCTCCTTCCCGACACCGGCCAGGGCCTCCGCCAACGCCTGTCCGACCTGACCGCGATGAGAGGCACCGACAGCGGCGTTCGCATGCGGGGCGCTCATCGAGGACGTCACCGGACCAGTCATCTGAGACAGAAGAAGCTGTGGTCAGATCGGGCGGCCCTGGCGTGTCCGTGGCAGGACCGGCTATCGGAGATGGGTTGCCAGGTTCAATGTCATCGCGAGAAACCCGACGGCATCCTGTCGACTGGTCTCAACGAAGCCTGCGCGTTCGTACGTCCGTAGGGCCGGACGGTTGCCCGTCACGACGTTGAGGCCGATCGAGGTCGCACCGAGTGCACGTGCTCGGGTGACGGCAAGCCGCACCAAGTCATGGGCCAAGCCGCGGCCTCGCACGATGGGATCGAGTAGGACTCGTCCGAGGTGAGCATGGCCGTCGCACATCATGAGTTCGAACTGGCCGATCGGTTCGGGACCAGCGTCAACAACCACCCATGCCGTTGGTTCAGGGCTGTGTTCGTCCAGCGTGAGCTGGTCGAGGCTCAGAGGCCATCGCAGGCGAGGGCTGGCGAAGAGGTACAGCGCCTCGGCGTCCGGCACCCACGACACGATCAGATGGCAGTCTTCACTGGATCGCGGTCGAATGGAGAGCACACGGCTCATCATTCGCGCTGTTGGTCACAACGGCCAGAGCCAGGTTTGTCGACCGGTCGGCTCTCGGACGGGGTTTCACTACCTGTGCGATCCTGCTGGTGTGCGCTACCGGCTGATGAATGAATACAGCCTCGACTGGCCGCTGTGGCACGACGACGGTCCTTGCGACGCTGGCACGCCGTCCTTCACGCCCCGACTTGAGCGCGAGATTCTCGAATGGGCTCGCGACTTCAACGAGAACTACGGCATCGAAACTGGCTGGCCGTCTGAGGCGGCTGCGCGCTCCCACGAACGCCAAGGACATCGTCTGCTGCTGCTCGTCGAACGAGAGCTGCCGGAGGGAGACGACGTGGTGCTCGGCTACTGGGAGACCAATGAGCGCAAAGGATTGTAGACCCTAGAGCCGTCCGGTCGAGGATGGATGAGCGGATAACACCCGCAACGCTCCCGGCTTGATGGTCAGTCGTTGGGGCGGAAGATGTGGACTGCTTCACGGATCGCGTAGAAGGCGATCACCAACCCGGCGATCGGGTCAGCCCACCACCATCCCGCGACGCTGTTGAGCACGACCCCGAGGAGCACTGCGCAGGCGAGGATGCCATCGATGAGGGTCACGCGCCCCTCCGTGGTGAGGACCGGGTTCCCGAGAGCCTTGCCGGTGCGGGTCTTTCCCCAGGCCAGGGCGAACATGACCGCTGAGGTGATCGCGGTCCACGCGATCCCGCCGGGTGATGGTGCCGGCCGATGCAGGGTCACCAGCGCGATCGCCGACTGCACGAGCAGGTACGCAGCGAGAGCAAGCAACGCGCCGCCGATGAGGCGTAGCGCGAGCTGCTGGCGGGCTTCTCCGGTTCCGGAGAGTTCCCAGAGCACGACGGTGCTCGCGCCGATCTCGATCAGCGAGTCCAAGCCGAAGCCTGCCAGCGCGGTCGACGACGCGGTGATCGCCAGAACTGCCAGGACGCCGACCCCGACCACGTTCCACAGCAGCGTGAACCGCTCCAGAGCCCGACCGCGACGCAGCAACCGTCGTCGGTCTTCGGTGGTGAGCGTGATGGACAAGGCAGCTCCTCCTGTGATGCCCCGGCGCGCGGGCGAGGAGCACCCGCGCGCCGGGGTCGGATCAGAGGGCGACGGTCTCGAACTCGAGGAGTTCCGCGCCGGTGGCGACGGGGTTGCTGCCGCCGTGGTGCGCGCCGGCCTGTCCGGTGCGCCACGCCTGGTAGGAGTCCTCGTCAGTCCAGATTGAGACGACGAAGTAGCGGGTGCCGCCTGCGGTGGGGCGGAGGAGCTGGAAGCTCTCGAAGCCGGGCTGCTGCTCGACGTCGTGGTTCCGG
>CAJYIG010000402.1 GCA_913774725.1 uncultured Curtobacterium sp.
TCCGCGACGGGGCCGCGATCGAGCTCGGCCTGCGCGCGCTCCTGCAGCAGAACGACAGCGCGGCCTTCACCACGAACTTCGAGGACCTCGGCACGCTCAAGCAGCTGCCGGGACTCGCCGTGCAGCGGCTCATGGCCGACGGCTACGGCTTCGGCGCCGAGGGCGACTGGAAGACCGCCGTCCTCGTCCGCGCGATGAACGTCGCCGGCGCGGGGCTGCCCGGCGGCGCGAGCCTCATGGAGGACTACACGTACGACCTCACGCCGGGTGCGGAGAAGATCCTCGGCGCCCACATGCTCGAGGTCTCACCGACGCTCACGACGACGACGCCGACCCTCGAGATCCACCCGCTCGGCATCGGCGGCAAGGACGACCCGGTCCGCCTGGTCTTCACCGCCGACGCGGGCGAGGCCGTCGTCGTCGCCCTGTCGGACACCCGCGACGGCTTCCGCCTCACCGCGAACGTCGTCGACGTTGTGCCCCCGACCGAGGCGCTGCCGAAGCTCCCCGTCGGCCGTGCCGTGTGGGAGCCGCGTCCGTCCTTCCCGGTCGCGGCCGAGGCCTGGCTCACCGCCGGCGCCGCCCACCACACGGTCATGACGACCGCCGTCGGCCTGCAGGTCGTCGAGGACTTCGCGACCATGGTCGGCACCGAGTTCCTCGTCATCGACGAGCACACCACGGCCCGCACCTTCAAGGACGAGCTCCGCCTGCAGCAGGCGTGGCACCGTCTCGACCGCGGGTTCTAGGACCGTGGCCGCGACGACGCGTACCAACTGGGCGGGGAACGTCACCTACCGTGCCTCCGCGCTGGAACGCCCCACCTCGGTGGCGGCGCTCCAGCAGCTCGTCGCGGCCACGCCGCGCCTGACGGCGCTGGGGTCGACGCACTCGTTCAACGAGATCGCCGACACCGACGCCGTCCAGGTCACGCTCGCCGGCCTGCCGCCGGTGCTCGACGTCGACACCGACCGACGGGTGGTGCGGGTCGCCGCCGGCATGACGCACGCACAGGTGGCGGCCGGCCTGGAGGCTCGTGGCTGGGCCCTCGCGAACCTCGCCTCCCTGCCCCACATCTCGGTCGCCGGCGCGGTCGCCACCGGTACGCACGGCTCCGGCGTCCGCAACCCGTCGCTCGCGGAGGCGGTCGTCGGCCTCGAGGTCGTCCGCGCTCCCGGAGACCTGGTGTCCGTCGACACGTCGACGCCGGACGGTGCCCTCGACGCCCACCGGGTGGCGCTCGGCGCGCTCGGCGTCGTCGCCACGGTCGAGCTCGCGATCGAGCCGACGTTCCAGGTCGCCACGACCGTGCACCTCGACCTGCCGTGGGACGCCGTCCTCGAGCACTTCGACGAGGTGGTGTCGGACGCCTACTCGGTGTCGTTGTTCACGTCCTTCGACGACCGCGGGGCCCGACAGGTCTGGACGAAGCACCGCGTGGACGAGCCGGATCCCTCGGTCGACCTCGTCGCGCTCGGCGCTCGCCGTGCCGACGGGCCGGTGCACCCGGGGGAGAACGACGCCGCGAGCGTCACCGAGCAGGGCGGTGTACCCGGGCCGTGGTCCGAGCGGCTGCCGCACTTCCGGTCGACCTTCGAGCCGTCCACCGGGGCGGAGATCCAGGCCGAGTACCTGATCCCGGCCTCGTCCGCCGTCCCTGCGCTGGAGGCGCTCCGGCCCCTCGAGCCGGTGTTCGCGCCGCTGCTCATCGCGGCCGAGGTCCGGACGATCGCCGCCGACACGGCGTGGCTCGCGCCCTCGTCCGGCCGGCAGTCGGTCGGGCTGCACTTCACCTTCCGACGGGACGCCGCTGCGGTCGCCGACGCGGTCGAGCGGATCGAGGAGGTCCTCGCGCCCTTCGACCCCCGGCCGCACTGGGGGAAGGTCTCGGCCGCAAGCGTCGAACGTCTGTACGAGGCCTACCCGCGGCTCGACGACTTCGCAGCGCTCGCCCAGGACGTCGACCCGACCGGGCGGTTCCGCAACGCCTTCCTGGCGCGGCTGCTGTCCTGACGCGTCTGGGCTGCGGGGCATCGAACCACGTTCCCGACATCGAACCAGGCGAGGCGGCTGGTTCGATGTCGGACTCCTGGTTCGATGCGCGGGAGCAGCGGTCAGCGTCGGACGCTCACAGCGCACTCGGACCTGATCGGCGGGCGGCGCACTGCTCCGTCGCTGAGTGCTCACATGTGTGATCACAAAGGTTGGGGCATGGCGAACCTCAACCGGATCCTCGGCATGGCCTCGAAGGTCATCGACAAGCAGATGCAGAAGCAGCGCGCGCAGGGGAACGGCGCCGCGGGCAACCAGCAGGACCCGCACGGCTCCGGGGGTGGGAGTGACTGGCGCGACATCGTCCGCAACGCGGCGGACAAGCTGACGGGTGACGACCGCTCGCGGCAGCAGCCGCCGCGGCAGTACGGGCAGCCGCCACAGCAGCAGCAGTACGGGCAGCCGCAGTACGGGCAGCCGCAGTACGGGCAGCAGCCCCAGCACGGTCAGCAGCAGCACCACGGGCAGGCAGACCCGGACAAGGTCGCCCTGGCGAAGTACGACTACCTGCTCCGGACGGCGAGCCCGGACCAGATCGAGCAGGTGCACCACGACGCCTTCGCGCGGCTCACCCCGGCGCAGCGCCAGCAGGTGCGGGACCGGCTGAACTCGGAACTCCCGCCGCACGAGCACCTGCGGGACGACTCGTCCGGTGGCATGGCCCGGGCGATGACCCGCGGCGAGATGTCCCGACCCGGACTGATCCGCCGCGTGCTCGGCGGATCAGGACGCTCGGGTGGCAACGGTGGGCGTGGCGGCGCCTTCGCTGGTGGTGCGGCCGTCGGAGCCGGCGCGATGGCCCTCGGCGGTCTCGCGGTGGCGGTCGCCGGTGGGGCCGTGGTCAGCGCAGCGGCGGCTCCGGTCCTGGCCGGCGCGGCCGACCTCGGGGTCGACTTCGAGGGCATCGCCGCAGGGCTGGGCGACCTCGGTCTCGCGGACCTCGGCGGCGGCGTCGAGGGCTTCGCTGCCGAGGGCGAGCAGTTCCTCGGCGGACTCGGTGAGCAGGCGTCCGGTCTGGGTGAGCAGGCGTCTGGTCTGGGCGAGCAGGCGTCGAACCTCGGCAACGACTTCCTCGGCGGGCTCTTCGACCGCTGATGCTCGGCGGCGATGCGCTCACTCCCGCCGGACGAGCGCGTCGCCGACCGTACTGCGGTAGTACAGCACCGCACGCCCGTACCGGGTCCGGTTGAGCAGTCCGCCGCGCTCCATCACCCGCAGGTGCTGGTTCACGGCAGAGGTCGAGACACCGAAGCGCATAGCGAGGTCGGTCGACGACGCCGGCTCACCGAGCGCGTCGAGGAGTGCGGCACGGGTGGCGCCGAGCAGGTCCCGGACGGCACCGACGTCGGGGTGCGACGCGGTCGACCACATCGCGCCCTGACCACGGGCCGGGTACATCACCGTCGGCGGCAGGTCGTCGTCGATCGGCGTCGACGCGCGGACGACGAACACCGAAGGGACGAGCGTCAAGCCCTCGCCCTGCACCGGGCGGTCGCGGGCGATCGGGCTGTTCAGACGGACGTCGACGTGCCGCCCGTCGAAGCGCACCGACTCGGACAGCCCGCCGAGCACCGCCCCGACGCCCTCGTGCGCGGCGATCCGGCCGCGGTGCGTCACGTCCGCCTGCAGCACACGACGCATCCGTGGCCAGTACGGCGCGAAGCAGAGCTCCCACGTCGTCGCGAGTGCCCGGACGAGGCGCTCGACGACGTCCTCGTGCCGGCCGACGAACACGTCCGGCACGGCGCCGTGCACCCGCTCCAGGTCGGTCCGGAGTCGTGCGGGGGAGATGCTGGCGAGGCTCCGGAGCTCGTCGTCGAACGACCCGAGGGGTGACTCCGGTCGGGGGTTGACGAAGTCCGCGACCCATCGTCGCTCGTCGACCAGGCCGGCGAGCACGGACCGGTCGAGGAGGGGCAGCACACCGGCGATGCGCTCGAGCCACGGGCGCTGCAACGGGTACCGCTCCGGCGCGCGGAAGGCGCGGAGTCCGAGGCCCAGCTCCGACAGCGGCGAGATGCCGAAGCGCACGGCCGAGACGTCCGACGGGTCGAGGCGGTACCGGATCATGAAGCCCCACGCTACATCCGTTCGGCGAGCCACCGCAGTGGTGCGAGAACTGGAGCGTGAGCACCACGGAGCAACCGGTCCCGATCCGCACCCTCGTCCGACGGGACGCGACCCTCCGACGCCTGCTCACCGTCACGCTGGTGGACACCCTCGGTCGCGGTGCCTTCTTCACGCTGACCTCGCTGTACCTCATCACGATCGTCGGGATCCCGGCCGTCGCCGTCGGCCTCGGGCTCACCGTCGCCGGCGCGGTCGGCGTGGCGTCGTCGCTCGTGTTCGGGCACCTCGCGGACCGGTTCAGCGCACGGCGGATGCTCGTCTGGCTGCACCTCGTGCAGGGCCTCGCGCTCATCAGCTACGTGCTCGTCCACGACCTGCCGACGCTCATCGCGACGGCGTCCGTCGTGACGCTGGCGCAGCAGGGCGGCGGTTCCGTCCGGGGCGCCGCGGTCGGTCGGGCGTTCCCCGGCACCGAGCGCGTCCGGGTGCGCGCGACGATGCGCACGGTCACGAACGTCGGCATCGGCGTCGGCACGGCGCTCGCCGCGGTCCCGCTCGCGATCGGCACCGGCGAGGCCTACCGCGTGACGATGGTCCTGTCGGGCGCGCTGTTCCTCGCGTCCGCGGTCCTGGTCGCCGGGTTGCCGGCGGTGCGGGTCGACGCGGCGCCGGCGGACCGGACCGACACGGGCACGATCGTGCGTCGGGAGCCCTCGGGTCGCAGCCCCTACCGGGACCTGCGGTTCCTCGCGGTCACCGCCCTGACCGGACTCTTCGGCATGCAGTTCGGCCTGTTCGAGGTGGGCGTGCCGATCTGGGTCGTCCAGCACACCGTCGCACCGGACGTGATCGTGTCGCCGCTGCTGCTGGTGAACACCGTGATCGTCGTGCTGCTGCAGGTCCGGCTGAGCCGCGGGACCGACACCGTCGCGGGAGCGGCCCGGGTGATGCGGCACGCGGGCTGGGTCATGGCGGTGGCGTGCGGGCTGTGGGCCGCCGCCGGGTGGGTCCGCGGGGACGACTGGGTGCCGGCGGCGATCGCCACGGCCGTGCTCGTGGTCGCGGCCGTCGCCCACTCGCTCGCGGAGATCACCTCGAGTGCCGCCGGGTGGGCGCTGAGCTTCGAGCTCGCACCGGCGGACCGGGTGGGCGCCTACCAGGGGGTGTACGGCACCGGGTACGCGGTCGCGGCGATGATCGCGCCCACCGTGGTGACGCTGACGGCCGTCGACCTCGGGACGGTCGGTTGGGGGATCCTCGCCGTCGTGTTCCTCGGGTCGGCACTCGGCGTCGGCGCGATCGCCGGGCGGGCAGCGCGCACGACGATCGCGGCCTGACGGGGCCGCCCGCGCGACGATCACGGCCTGACGGGGCCGCCCGCGTCCGGACGCGCCGCCCGCGCGACGGTCCCGGCGTGACGGGGCCGCGCCGTGCCTCCCGGCCGGTCCGACGTGTCCGCGGATGCATCGCGATCCGGACGTCCCGCGCGGTGTGGGAATACGCTCGGGGCGCAGACGTTGGGACGTTGCGTCATGCAATGTTGCGTTGCATGTCGTCCGGACCCGCGGGCGTTCGGACCCGCGGACCGACCGGTGCCACCATGGACCGCCCGGCCACCCGAACCGGGACGGACCCCGTCCACCACGACGACGCGGGCCGCACGACGATCGGGTACCCGGTCGTCCGCCCGACACCCCACCCCCACGAGGAGCAGTTCACCATGCACCGCCCCAAGCGCTTGACCATCACCGCGGCCGTCGCCGCCGCCGCAGCCCTCGTGCTGACCGGCTGCTCGGGTGGCGGCGCGTCGGACGACGCGTCCACCGGCACGAGCAAGGGCGGCACGCTCGACATCCTGACGGCCCAGACCGCGCTGCACTGGGACCCCGCGACGAGCCAGAGCCTCGGCATCACCTCGATGGGCCTCGTCGCCCGGCGCCTGACCACGTGGGACGTCCAGCCCGGGAAGACCGCGAAGGTCGTCCCGGACCTCGCGACCACCACGGGTGCGTCCAGCGACGGCGGCAAGACCTGGACGTACACGCTCAAGGACGGCCTGAAGTTCCAGGACGGCACGCCGATCACCTCGAAGGACATCAAGTGGGGGATCGAGCGGTCGTTCGCGCCGAACCTCACCGGTGTCCTGAGCTACCACAAGTCCCTGCTGGTGGGAGGCTCGGACTACCAGGGCCCCTTCGAGGGGAAGACGCTCGACAGCATCGCGACCCCGGACGACAAGACCATCGTCTTCACGCTCGACGCCCCGTACGGCGACTGGCCGTGGCTCGCCTCGATGCCGGCGTTCGCCCCGGTGCCCGAGGGTGAGGGCACGGACACCGGCGCCTACGACGCGAAGCCCGTGTCGAGCGGCCCCTACCAGATCGAGTCGAACACGCAGGGCTCGCAGGTGACGCTCGTCCGGAACAAGGAGTGGAGCGCGAAGACCGACAGCATCCGCACCGCCGGTCCGTCGAAGATCGTCTTCAAGGAGAGCCAGGACGCCTCCACCACGACGCAGAGCCTGATCGCCGACAACGGCGACGCGAAGGACTCCTTCGGCGCACAGTTCCTCGGAGCCGCCGAGCTCAACCAGGTGCGCGCCAACCCGGCCGCCCAGGACCGCCTCGCCACGAGCAAGGCCGGCCCCATCACGTACATGGCGATCAACACGCAGCGCGGGAAGCTCGCAGACCTCAAGGTCCGTCAGGCGCTGCAGTACGCGGTCGACCGCAAGTCGTTCCGCATCGCGGCCGGCGGCGCGCTCGCCGGCGAGTACGCGTCGACCCTCGTGACGCCGGGCATCGCCGGGCGCAAGGACTACGACCTGTACGAGACCGGCGCGACCGGCGACGTCGACAAGGCGAAGCAGCTCCTGCAGGAGGCCGGGGCGACGGACCTGGAGCTCACCCTCGTGACCCAGAACGACCCGACGTACCTGGCGCAGGCGCAGGCGCTGCAGGCCGGACTGAAGCGCGCCGGCATCACCGTGACGCTCAAGCCGCTCGACTACGACTCCTTCACGCAGGCCACCACGAACGGCACCGACTTCGACCTGTCGCTGTCGAGCTGGCAGCCGGACTTCCCGAGCGCGAACGCCAACATCCAGCCGCTCTACGACTCGTCGCAGATCGGTGGGGGCGGCTACAACGTCTCGAAGTACAGCAACCCCGAGGTCGACGCCCTCATCGCGAAGGCGACCGGCACCGTGGACCAGTCCGAGGCGCAGCAGCTGTGGGCGCAGGCGGACCGTCGCATCATGGAGGACGCTCCCGTCGTCCCGTTGATCTACGCGAAGCAGTCCTTCCTGGCCGGGTCGAACGTCGAGAACTTCCGCATCGCGGACTTCCCGGCCTACCCGAACTACCTCAAGGTCTCGCTCGCGCAGTGAGTGCACCGCTGCTCGAGGTCGAGGGGCTCCGCGTCGCGTTCGGCGACGCGGAGCCCGTCGTCCGTGACGTCTCCTTCTCCCTGACGCCCGGCCGGGTGCTCGCCCTGGTCGGCGAGTCCGGTTCGGGCAAGTCCGTCAGCGCCATGGGCGTGCTCGGACTCCTGCCGTCCGCCGCCCGGGTGTCGGGCAGCGCCCGGTTCCGCGGCACCGAGCTCGTCGGTGCCGCCGCGGACGAGCTGCGTGCCGTCCGGGGTGCGGGCATCGGGGTCGTGTTCCAGGAGCCGATGAACTCGTTCACCCCGGTCCTGTCGATCGGCACGCAGATCGCCGAGGCGGTCCGGGCGCACCCGACCGACCTGGACCGTGCGGGGATCTCGGCGCGCGTGGACGAACTGCTCCGCGCCGCGGGTCTGCAGGACCCCGCGCGGATCCGCAAGGCGTACCCGCACGAGCTGTCCGGTGGACAGCTGCAGCGGGCGATGATCGCGATGGCGCTCGCGGGCGACCCCGTCGCGTTGTTCGCCGACGAGCCGACCACCGCGCTGGACGTCACCGTGCAGGCCGGGATCCTCGACCTGCTGCGTCGGCTCGGTCGTGAGCAGGACGGCGAGGTCGCGCTCACGACTGCTGCCCCAAAGAAGGCAGCGTAATGTTCTGGCTGGATACGGCCCCCACGCC
>CAJYIG010000403.1 GCA_913774725.1 uncultured Curtobacterium sp.
TCCGCCTGGGAGCGCGCCAGTGCCTCCAGGCCGGCCTTCGACACCCCGTACGCGCCGCTCGCGGCGAAGGGGCGGTGCGCCTGCTGCGAGCTGATGCCGATGATGCGGCCGTACCCGCGCGCAGCCATGCCGGGCGCGAGCCGCTGGCCGAGCACGAAGGGTGCGTCGAGGTTGACGGCCATCGTGGCGTCCCACGTCGCCTCGTCGAGGTCGGACATCGGCGGCCGCAGGTTGATGCCGGCCGAGTTGACGAGGACGTCCACCTCGCCGACGGCGTCCGCGAGCGCGTGGGCTCCCGATCGGGTCGACAGGTCCGCGACGACGCCCGTGGCCGATCCGCCGCCGTCGGCGATCGTCGCGACGGTCTCGTCGATCGTGGCCCGCGTCCGTGCCGCGACCAGCACGTGGGCGCCGGCGTCCGCCAGGGCGAGCGCGATCGCCCGCCCGATGCCGGAACTGCCCCCGGTGACCAGTGCACGACGACCGTCGAGGCCGAAGAGCTGCTCCAGTGCCATCCGGCCAGGCTACCGACGCCCGTACGCTGGGACGGTGCGCGACGACCTGCTCCCCGTGCTCGCCTGCCCCGCCTGCGCCGAGCCCCTCGCCCGTGTCGGCGGCGGGCAGGTCGGCTGCGCGACCGGACACCGGTTCGACGAGGCGAAGCAGGGCCACCTCACGCTCCTGCCCGCGAAGCGCCGCGCCCTGACCGCGGACACCCCGGAGATGGTCGACGCCCGCATCCGTTTCCTCGGCCGCGGGCACTACGCGCCGGTCGAACGGGCGCTCGCCGCGGTCGTGGTGGCCACGGGGGCGCCGGGCGTCGTGCTCGACGTCGGCTCCGGCCCCGGCACGTACCTGGCGCGCGTGCTGGACGCGGACGGACCGGACGAGACCGCATCGGATGCGACCGCGCCGGACGGGAGGGCCGGCTCGCCTCCGGCAGGCTCCGTCACTGCCCGCCTCGGGGTCGCGCTGGACCTGTCCGCGGTCGCGATACGACGGGCGGCACGCGTCCACCCGCGGGCGGGAGCGGTCGTCGGGGACGTCACCGAGCGCCTCCCGGTCGTCGACGACGCGGCGGCCGTCGTGCTGGACGTCTTCGCCCCGCGCAACCAGCGGGAGTACGCCCGGGTCCTGCACCCGGCGGGCGTGCTCGCCGTGGTGACGCCGCGGACCGGGCACCTCGCGGAGCTGGCCGAGGCGACCATCGCCGTCGACCCGGAGAAGGAGCGGCGGCTGCGGGACTCGCTCGAGCCGACCTTCGCGCAGCGGTCGTCCGAGGACCTGACCTGGACGATGGACCTGTCCGCCGAGGACGTGCACGACGTGGTGCACATGGGTCCGAGCCACCACCACGTCGAAACCGACCGGGTGTTCGCCCCGACCACCGTGACCGCCGCCGTGACGGTCAGCACGTGGACGGTCGCCGGACCGTCCACGCGCTGACGGCCCGCGCGCCGATCGTTCAGGCCTGCGGTGCGGCCACGTCGAGCTGCCACACCACGCCGAACCGGTCGCGGAGCTGACCGGCGAGCGGGGCCCACGGCGACGGGGCGAGCGGCTGGCGCACCTCGGCACCGTCGGACAGTGCCTCCCAGTAGCGCGTGACCTCGTCGGCGTCGTCGCCGTGCACGAACACGTAGAAGGCGTTCGCGCCCTGGTCGTACGGCTGGTCGGGCCAGACGTCGAACGCCATGATCCGGAAGCCGGCGTCGGTCGTGACCTGGCCGAACACGATGCGGTCCGCCCAGGCGGGGTCCTGCGATGCGCCCATCTGGCCGTAGGTGGCGGCGGTGACGGTGCCGCCGAACGCGGATGCCCAGAAGTCGAGGGCCTCCCGTGCCTGTCCGTCGAAGTTGATGTGGGTCGTGGTCTCGATGCTCATGGGTCGAGTGTCGACCGTGTTGCGGTCAGATCGTGACCGCTTCTCCCACGAGGATGGACGACATGGCCGGACCGTCCTCGCGCAGGCTCGCCCTGCTCTCGCTGCTGCAGGTGCACCGGGAGTGGACGGGCGACGAACTCGCCGGCCGCCTGACCGTGAGCCCCAGGACGCTCCGCCGTGACGTCGACCGGCTCCGCGACCTCGGCTACCGCATCGACTCCGTCCGCGGGCCGGCCGGCGGCTACCGCCTGGCCGCCGGATCGGACCTCCCGCCGCTGCTGTTCGACGACGACCAGGCGGTGGCCATCGCCCTGGCCCTCGCGGTCGCCCCGGCCTCCGGCGCGGACATCGCCGAGTCCGCCGTCCGCGCGCTCGCGACGGTCCGGCAGGTGATGCCGGACCGGCTCCGGCAGCGGGTCGACCTGGTGGACGCCGTCGTCGGGTCGTCGGGACCGCGGGTCGACCCGGACGTGCTGGTCGCCGTCAGCGAGGCCGTGCACCGGCACGAGGTCCTGCGGTTCGGGTACGGCGAGCGGGACACGCCGCACCGGGTCGAGCCGCACGCGGTGGTCGCCCGGTACGGCCGGTGGTACCTGCTGGCGTGGGACCCCGAGCACGACGACTGGCGGACCTACCGGGTGGACCGGATCGCTCCGCGGATGCGGACCCGGCTGCCGTTCGCGCCGCGACCCGTACCCGGCGGGGACGCGGCGGCGTTCGTGTCGGCCCGGTTCAAGGGGTCCGACCAACAGGACGTGTGGCCGTGCCGCGGGGCCGTCCTGCTCACCGGGCTGGACGCCGAGCGCGTCGCACCGTTCCTGCCCGAGGACGCCGTGCTCGAGGCGCTCGACGATGGCCGTCGGCGGCTGACGCTCGGCTCGTGGTCGTGGGACGGGCTCGCCGGCGCGGTCGCCGCGCTGACGGTGCCGTTCGTGGTCGAGGGGCCGGAGGAACTCCGGGCTGCCATGCGCCGATCGGCGCAGCGGCTCGAGCGCGCCGCGGTGCGTTAGGGCGGTGCATGCGTCCGTCAGGACGCCGTCAGGAACCTGTTAGGACCGACCTGGAGGCGCGACGCCGGATCCAGCATCGGTACCGCACCACCCGTGGTGCGGTCCGCGCCGCCCGGCGTCGACCCGCAAGCAACCCCATCGGAGTCCCTCGTGTTCGACGTCTTCGTCGTCGCCGGTGTCCTCGCCGTGTTCGGCGTGGTGGCACTCATCGCCAAGGGGGTGGAGCGGCTGTGATCGTCGTCACCATCGCCGCCGCCGTCCTCGGCATCGCATCGGTCGTCTACCTCGTGTGGGCCCTCGTCCACCCGGAGCGCTTCTGATGGCGGGCTCCCC
>CAJYIG010000404.1 GCA_913774725.1 uncultured Curtobacterium sp.
CCGGGCCTCCAGACCGGTTCTCCACAGCCCCGGTCACCGTGGCACTGCCGCCGGACGCGGCCAATAGACTGGTGCGCATTCCACGAACCGATCGACGGAGCACCATGCCTGACATCACGAGCGAGCAGGTCGCCCACCTGGCGAACCTCGCGCGTATCGCACTCACGCCCGACGAGATCGAGAAGCTGACCGGGGAGCTGTCGCACATCGTCGAGAGCGTCGCCAAGGTCGCCGAGGTCGCGACCGACGACGTCCCGGCGACGAGCCACCCGGTGCCGCTCGGCAACGTCACCCGACCCGACGTGGTGGGGCAGACGCTGACCCAGGAGCAGGCGCTCTCCGGTGCGCCCGACTCCGACGGCGAACGGTTCCGCGTGACGGCCATCCTGGGAGAAGAGCAGTGACCGACGACCTGACCCGCCTCAGCGCGGCCGCCCTCGCCGACGCCCTCGTCGCGCGCGACGTCTCGAGCGTCGAGGCCACCCAGGCCCACCTCGACCGGATCGCAGCGGTCGACGGCGACGTGCACGCGTTCCTGCACGTCAACGAGAACGCCCTGGCGGCGGCGAAGTCGATCGACTCGCGCCGTGCCGCGGGCGACGACCTCGGTGCGCTCGCCGGCGTCCCGATCGCGATCAAGGACGTCCTGTGCACGCAGGACATGCCGACGACCTCGGGGTCGAAGATCCTCGAGGGCTGGCGACCGCCCTACGACGCCACCCCGGTCGCCAAGCTCCGCGCCGCCGGCCTGGTGCCGCTCGGCAAGACCAACATGGACGAGTTCGCGATGGGCTCGACGACCGAGTTCTCGGCCTACGGTCCGACCCGCAACCCGTGGGACCTCGACCGGATCCCCGGCGGGTCCGGCGGTGGTTCGGCTGCCGCGGTCGCCGCGCACGAGGCACCCTTCGCCCTCGGGTCCGACACCGGTGGCTCGATCCGCCAGCCCGGTGCGGTCACCGGCACGGTCGGCGTGAAGCCGACCTACGGCGGGGTCAGCCGGTACGGCGCGATCGCGCTCGCGTCGTCGCTCGACCAGATCGGCCCCGTGTCCCGTACCGTCCTCGACGCCGCGCTCCTGCACGACGTCATCGGCGGACACGACCCGAAGGACTCGACCTCGATCCCGGACGCCTGGCCGTCGATGGCCGCCGCCGCGCGCGAGGGCCTGCAGGCCGACACGCTCCGCGGGCTGAAGGTCGGCATCGTCAAGGAGCTCGCGGGGGGCGAGGGCTTCCAGGCCGGCGTCACGCAGCGCTTCCAGGAGACGGTGGCGATCCTCGAGCAGGCGGGGGCCGAGGTCGTCGAGATCGACGCACCGTCGTTCGCCTACGCCATCAGCGCGTACTACCTGATCCTGCCGGCAGAGGCCTCGTCGAACCTCGCGAAGTTCGACTCGGTGCGCTTCGGCCTGCGCGTCACGCCCGAGGGCGGCGCCACGGTCGAGGACGTCATGGCCGCCACGCGCGAGGCCGGGTTCGGCCCCGAGGTGAAGCGCCGCATCATCCTCGGCACGTACGCCCTGAGCGCCGGGTACTACGACGCGTACTACGGCTCCGCGCAGAAGGTCCGCACGCTGGTGCAGCGCGACTTCGCGGCGGCGTTCGACCAGGTCGACCTGCTCATCAGCCCGTCGGCGCCGACGACGGCGTTCCCGCTCGGGGAGCGCCTCGACGACCCGCTGTCGATGTACCTCAACGACCTCACGACGATCCCGGCGAACCTCGCCGGTGTCCCCGGTATGAGCATCCCGAACGGCCTCGCGCCCGAGGACTCGCTGCCGCCCGGCGTGCAGCTCATGGCCCCGCAGCGCGAGGACGCCCGTCTGTACCGGTACGGCGCCGCGCTCGAGCGCCTGCTCGAGCAGCAGTGGGGTCGCCCGCTCATCGACAGCATCCCGGACCTCGACCAGTCTCAGCAGTCCGCTGCGCAGGAAGGTGTGATCTGATGGCGCAGAAGGACGCGCTGATGGACTTCGACGAGGCGCTCGAGCGCTTCGAGCCGGTACTCGGCTTCGAGGTCCACGTGGAGCTCGCGACGAAGACCAAGATGTTCTCGGACGCCCCGAACTTCTTCGGTGGCGAGCCCAACACGAACGTGACCCCGGTCGACCTCGGCCTGCCCGGGTCGCTGCCGGTCGTGAACGAGCAGGCCGTGCGCTACTCGATCCAGCTCGGGCTCGCGCTCGGCTGCTCGATCGCCGAGTCCTCGCGGTTCGCCCGGAAGAACTACTACTACCCGGACAACCCGAAGAACTACCAGATCTCGCAGTACGACGAGCCGATCGCGTTCGAAGGCGAGGTCGAGGTCGAACTGGCCGACGGGACGATCTTCCAGGTGCCGATCGAGCGCGCCCACATGGAGGAGGACGCCGGCAAGCTGACGCACGTCGGCGGTGCCACCGGACGCATCCAGGGCGCGGAGTACTCGCTCGTCGACTACAACCGCGCCGGAGTCCCGCTGGTCGAGATCGTCACGAAGCCGATCTTCGGCGCGAAGGACCGCGCTCCGGAGCTCGGGGCCGCGTACGTGCAGGTCATCCGTGACCTCGTCCGCGCGCTGGGCGTCTCCGAAGCCCGGATGGAGCGCGGCAACCTGCGCTGCGACGCGAACATCTCGCTGCGTCCCTGGGGGCAGGAGGAGCTCGGTACCCGGACCGAGACGAAGAACGTCAACTCGTTCCGCGCGGTCGAGCGCGCCATCCGCTACGAGATCCAGCGGCAGGCCGCGATCCTCGCCGCGGGCGGCACGATCACGCAGGAGACACGCCACTGGCACGAGGACACCGGCCGCACCTCGGCCGGACGTCCGAAGTCGGACGCGGACGACTACCGCTACTTCCCGGAGCCCGACCTGCTGCCGGTCGTGCCGGACCCGGCCGTGGTCGAGGAGCTCCGGGCGTCCCTGCCCGAGGCGCCCGTCGCCCGTCGCCGTCGTCTGAAGGGCGAGTGGGGCTTCAGCGACCTCGAGTTCCAGGACGTCGTCAACGGCGGACTGCTCGACGAGGTCGAGGCGACCGTGGCCGCGGGTGCGTCGCCACAGGCCGCCCGCAAGTGGTGGACCGGTGAGATCAGCCGCGTCGCGAACGCGCAGGACACCACCCCCGGTGACCTCGTCTCGCCGCAGCACGTCGCCGAGACGATCGCGCTCGTCGAGTCCGGTGACCTGACCGACCGCCTGGCGCGCCAGGTGCTCGAGGGCGTCATCGCGGGCGAGGGCTCGCCGACGCAGGTTGTCGAGGCCCGTGGGCTGAAGGTCGTGTCGGACGACTCCGCGCTCACCGCCGCGGTCGACCAGGCACTCGCGGCTCAGCCGGACGTCCTCGCGAAGATCCGTGACGGCAAGGTCCAGGCCGCCGGCGCGATCATCGGTGCGGTCATGAAGGCCATGCAGGGCCAGGCCGACGCCGCGCGCGTCCGCGAGCTGGTGCTGGAGCGCGCGCAGCAGTCGTAGCGCGACCACGACGACGGACGGGCGCGCCCCGCTCGGCGGCAATGCGGAGCGTTGCGCGGGGCGCGCCGACCGGGCCTGCGAGAGGGGGGTGGCGGGGCCGCCACGTGCCTCCCGTCCGTCGTCCGCCCGGTGCGCGATCCTGGGGACGCGTCAGCAACCCGGTGACAGGATGAGGAGTGACCGCAACGATCCGCGCCATCGGGACCGCCGTCCCCGACACCACCCTCGACCAGGGTGCGGTGCGTGACCTGTTCGCCGGACAGCCGGACCTCGGTCGGTTGGGCGCGCGGATCGTCCCGGCAGCCTTCGACGCATCCGCCGTCGAGCACCGGCACACCGTCATCGAGGAGCTCGACGCCGCGCGGCCCGGCGGACTGTTCCGTCAGGACGCCGGCGCGCTCGTGTCGCCGTCCACCGGCACCCGCAACGACCGCTACCGCGACCTCGCCCCGGCGCTCTTCGTCGCGGCCGCTCGGGATGCCGTCGAGCGTGCCGCGATCGCACCGGAGCGCATCAGCCACCTGGTCACGGTCTCGTGCACGGGGTTCACGCAGCCCGGGCCCGACATCGACGTCGTCGACCAGCTCGGGCTGCCGGCGGGGGTCTTCCGCCACCACATCGGCTTCATGGGGTGCTGCGCGGCGTTCCCGGCACTCCGGATCGCGGCGGCCTTCGCCGAGGCAGACCCCGACGCCGTCGTGCTGGTCGTCTGCGCCGAGCTCTGCACGCTCCACGTCCGCGCGTCGGACGACCCGGACCAGATCGTCGCGAACAGCGTCTTCGGCGACGGTGCCGCCGCGGCGGTCGTGACCTCGGGCGGACCGGGCCTGCGGATCGAGCGCTTCGCCACCGCGACGGTGCCCGAGGGGGCGTCGGAGATGGCCTGGAACATCGGCGACGAGGGCTTCGAGATGGTGCTCTCGACCGCGGTCCCGAAGCTCGTGGGTGTGCACGTGCCCGCTGCCGTCACCGCGTTGCTCGGTG
>CAJYIG010000405.1 GCA_913774725.1 uncultured Curtobacterium sp.
CCACGAGACGCCGGCGTCGGCGTGCGACGCCGCGGACGCCGCTAGACGCCGCCGGATCGGGCGGCGTCTCGCGCGGCCCCAGGCGTCGCGCTCGGACGCCGGCGTCCTGCCGATCGACCGGCACCTCCGACGACGCCGGCGTCCCGTGTCGACGCCGGCGTCCCGCGACGTCAGCTCCGCCCGCGCACCAGCGCGACCGCCTGCCGCAGCGACAGGTCCGGCAGGTAGGCCCGCACGACGGCGACCCCGATCGCCGGGAGCGCCACCGGGTCCGGGTAGGCGAGCACCAGCGGGTGCAGCTCCGGCCCGAACTTCGCCTTGAACCGCAGCAGCGACCGGAAGCCGTAGACGGGCTCGAGGACACCGCCGACCAGGTCGAGCAGGTCCTGCACGCCCTCGGCGGCGGGGGCACCCTCGGCGGACTGCGCGAGCGGCGCGGCGGACAGGCTGAGGCGCTCCACCCCGTCGTCGCGCATCCGCTGTGCGGCGCTCGCGACCAGGAACTCCATCACGCCGTTCGGGGCCGCGTTCGTCCGGCGCATCACGTCGAGCGTCCACCCGACCACCCTGCCGGCGCGGTGGCTCGGCAGCCAGCTCGTGACGGCGAGGACGGTCCCCTCGGGGTCGAGCGCGACGAGCGTCCGCACCGCGGGGTCCCGCATCTCGTCGATGCCGCCGAGCGTGAAGCCCATCTCGGGGAGCTCTCGCTCGGAGACCCACTCCTCGGAGATCGCCTCGATCTGCCGCACCGTCGCCGGGGGCAGGTCCTGCCACGACGACCACAGCGCGGTGATGCCCTCACGGTCCGCCTTGTTGACGGCGGTGCGGACGTCCTGCTTCTTCTTGCCGCTCGTGGTCCAGGTGCGCGGGTCGAGGTCGGCGTCCTCCGCGACCGGCAGCGTCTCCCAGCCCTGCGCCGTGAGGGTGCCGGCGGCCTCGGTGCCGATCCCGTAGAAGACGGCCGTCCAGCCGTTGTCGTCGCACCACCGGGCGAAGTCGACCATCGCCGCGTCGCGGGCGTCGGGCCACCCGAAGGGGCCGCCGACCGTCACCGCGACCCGGCCGTTCCGGCGGAACGCGACGCCGGCGCGCCCGTCCTCGCTGAACCAGTAGGCGTTGCCCTGCCAGGTCGTCATCCACCCGAAGGTGTCCCCGCCGGCGGCCTCGAGCAGGGTGCGGGCACGGAGTCGGCTCTCGCGCAGTCCGTCCGCGTCCGCGTCCGGCTCGACAGCACCCGTGGGACGGACGGCGGCGCCGGCGACGACCAGCCAGAGCACCGGGCCCGCGGCGCCGAGCACGAAGCGGAGTGCCGGGTCGAGCGAGGCCAGCCGGTCCCAGAACACCACGGGCGACAGCGGGCCGAGCGCCGCGACGACGAGGCGGAACGGATCGGCGACGGTCTCCCGGGTCGACGCCGCGGTGACGAGCACGACGGTCGTCACGACGACGAGCGCGACGAGGACCACGACGGCGAAGGTCACGACGCGTCGGCGTGCGGGCAGCACCGTGAAGGACCGGCGGAGCAGCACGAGCACGAGGGCCGTCGCGAGCGGCACGACCACGGACGCGACCACCGAGACGGTGACCACGAAGCGGTTCTCGGCACCGTGGAGCGCTGCCGCTCCGGTGGGCAGGAGTCCGTAGGTCACGGCGGCCGCGACGGCGAGCACGACGTCGACGATCACCGCGAGCCACACCGCGAACCGGCTCCCTCGGAAGAGGCCGAGTCCGGCGACGAGGAGCACGAGGAGCGGCGCCACCGCGAGCACGAGCGTCCACGGATCGGTCGCCCGGTACGCCAGCAGTCCGCGGAGGCACTCGCCCGACGCGCTGTCGGCACGGCAGCCGTGCACGGGGGTGACCGGACCGGTGCCGACGACGGCCGCGAGCGGGGCGAGGAGCCCCACGCGGGCACGGGACACGAGTGCGATCACCGGGCCGACGGCGGACACCAGCACCACGGTGCCGAGCAGGACGCGTGTCTCGCGGTGCGAGCTCCTGGTCCAGCCGAGGCGGGCGGGACCGCGCCGGAGCAGGTCGCCGAGCAGCCACCCGGCCGCCGTCGCGAGCGCGGCGTACAGGTCGGAGGCGTGTCCGGCGTAGAGCAGCAGCGCGGCGACCACGGCCACGGCGTTGACCCGGATGCGTCGGCGCCAGAGCGGGCCGGCGAACGCGCTCGCGGTCACGATCGTGCCGACCAGGGCGGTCCAGGGGTCGAAGCTCGTGGCGCGGCCGAGCAGCAGGCTCCCGACCTGGCGCCCGTCCTGGTCGACGAGCGCCGTCAGGGCGCCGAGCCCGGTCCCGACGACGGTCGTCACGACGAACGCGAGGACGGTCCGGCGTCCGCCCATGAGTCGCTCCGACGCTCCGACGAGCACGACGACCCCGACCAGGGTGAGGACGAGCGCCACGACACCGGTCGTCACCGCGAAGACGCGGAACGGACTGAGGGGCACGGCGTCGAGGGTCGCGGTGCGGGCGACGACGCGGGCGACGAGTCCCCCGACCGAGGTGAGGAGCACGAGGACGAAGACGACGGCGGTGACCGGGTAGCGCCGGACCGACCTGACGATCCGCGACCACACGGCGGTCACTCCCGACGTGGTCCTGCTCACAGCGCACCCTCCTGTTGCGGGAGACCGAGGTGCGCCAGGACGACGGGCAGTCCGTGCGCGAGCACGTAGCGGACGGTGTTCCAGTCGTGTGCCGATCCCGGCGACACGATGACCTGCGTCTGCATGCCCGCACGGACCGCTGCGGCGTGCAGGGTCTCGGTCGACGCCCGGTAGGGGGCGTCCTCCGAACCGTAACCGAAGACGGTGAGGTGGTCACGGTACGGCCCGTGTGCCGCCATGATCGCGACCGGTGCCGCAGCGCGGTACGCGGCGGCCGACCCGCCGAAGGCCAGCGCGGTGCTCGTGTGCGCGTTGCCCGTGACGGGGGCGAGCTCGCTGGAGATCGCCAGCGCCGAGCCGAAGACGTCGGGGTGCTCGGTGGAGAACTGCATCGCGCAGGTCGCGCCCTGTGAGAACCCGGTGATGCCCCAGGCGCCGGGGCCGCTGGCGACCGGCAGGTGGTGTTCGATCCAGTCGACCGTGTCGGTCATCACGTAGGTCGCGCTCCGGCCGAGGCGTCGGGAGTCCACGCACATCGGGTTGCGGTTCGGCGCCCCGAGCTGGTCCGGCGAGACGACGATCGGCGCGAGCCCGTCGTGGGCCGCCGCGTAGCGGTCGAGGAAGCTCCCGAGGTCTCCGGTCTGGAACATGTCGGCCGGCTGTCCGGGCTGCCCCGAGAGCGCGACGAGCACGGGCAGGCGTGGCGGATCCGCGACCTGCGCCGCCGGCGGGAGCCAGACCACCGCCTTGCGTGCTCGGAAGTGCGAGACCTTGCCCGGGATCGACACGCTGATCGTCTCGCCCTTCGTCGGCATGCCGGCGGGAGCGTGCCAGTCCGCGGCGTCGACCTCGGGCTGCGACGACGGCTGGTCCGCCAGGACCGGGAGGTCCCTGGTCCGGTACGGGTTGGTCGCGATGGCCTGCTCGATGTTCTTGTAGAACCCGAAGTCCACGTTGACGCCGAGTCCCGCCGACAGCACGAGTGCGCCGGCGGCTGCGACGGCGAGGACGCGTGCGAGCCACCCGCCCTGCACCGCCACGACGAGCAGCAGCGCCACACCGGCGAACGCGAAGGCGATCCACATCCGGGTGACGGGGGTGAACTGCACGCCGAAGTCGTCCTGCACGTCACCCGTCCACCACACCGCGACGAGGCCGATCGCCGCGCCGACCGCGGCTCCGCCGACCCGGACCGCGGCGCGACGCAGACGGTGCCGCTCGTGCAGCGGACCGACCAGGGCCCAGCCGGCGAGGAGGGCTGCGATGACGTACACCGGGACGAGCAGACTGCTGCCGGTGATCGGGACGCGGAGGAGTTCGTGGAGCACGGGTTCATCGTGGCCCCGCAGCGCTGCCGCACAGCCTCGGAAGCGCTTCCACTGCGCTCAGGTTGGCCACCGAGTGCTCCCAGGGAAGCTCCAGTCGCTCCAAAGCGGCGGCCGATGGGCGGACACGGGGAGGAGGGGCGCCGCGGACGACGCCCCTCCACCCCCTGGTGTCAGGCGATGCGCTTCCGGAGCGCGAGCCCCCCGGCTCCCAGGAGCAGGAGCAGGAACGCGATGCCCGCGGGGATCGTCTGCGAGCCGGCTCCGGTGTAGGCGAGCTCGGGCTGCGTCGCCCCCGCAGGAGCGGTCACCGCAGCCGTCGTCGCCGACGCGGTCGGCCGGGAGGCACTGGTCGCCACGACCGCGCCGGCCGCGGTGACGTCCGTGGTCGCGACCGGGACCGTGGTCACGCCCGGCTCCGAGGTGCCGGGGGTGGTGTCGCCGGGCACGGTCGTGCCGGGGTCCGTGCCCGGGTCCGTGCCCGGGTCCGTACCGGGGTCGGTGCCCGGGTCCGTACCGGGGTCGGTGCCCGGCGTCGTGCCGGGGTCGGTGCCGGGGTCCGTACCGGGGTCGGTACCGGGGTCCGTGCCCGGGTCGGTGCCCGGGTCCGTGCCCGGGTCCGTGCCGGGGTCGGTGCCCGGCGTCGTGCCCGGGTCCGTGGTGCTGGTGCCGTCACCGACGATGCCGATGCCGTTCCCGCCGATGGTGATCGGCACGCTGATGACGGGGATCACCTGGGTCCCACCGAGCAGACCGCCGTCGCCGGAGGTCGTGCCACCGGCGGAGGGCGTCGTGCCCGATCCCGTGCCCGTGCCGCTGCCCGGGTTCGTGGTGCTCGTGCCGTCGCCGACCACGCCGATGCCGTTGCCACCGACGGTCACCGGGACCGACACGACCGGGACGACCTGCGTGCCGGAGCCCACACCGTCG
>CAJYIG010000406.1 GCA_913774725.1 uncultured Curtobacterium sp.
CACCGACACCGGTGATGACGGACTCGTCCGGCACCGCGGGCGTCTCCGACGATGCGGTCGCCACCCTGCCGGTGACCATCGACCACCTGTCCGGTGCTGACTGGACGATCGCGCTGACAGCCGATGCCGACTGGTTGCGGGATCCGGCACGGGTGTACCCGGTGACGGTGGACCCGTCGATCGAGAACGGCGCTCAGACGCTGCAGTCGTACCTGTCGACCAACGGCGGTTCGAGTGTCGCGGCCACGGCGTCGTACGCCAACATCGGCAATTCGCGGATCAACAACGCAGCGAGCATCTGGCGCACTGTCGCCTACTACCCGTACGAGTCGCTCATCGGTAAGCAGGTCCTGAACGCCCAGCTCTGGGAGACGCAGGCCAACGTGGGAACGTCGAACCCGACGACGTCCCTGATCGGATGGGCGTCGGCGTACTCGTGGAACTGCGGGTCGCGGAACCTCAACCGGTCGAGCTTCTCGGCTGGCTCCACTGGTTCGGCCAGCTTCGACGTCACGGCGCAGGTGCAGTCCTGGGTCGACTCACGTTCCTCGGGCGGAGCGTTCTGCTTGCAGGGTGATGAGTCGGCGGGGGCGTACACGTACAAGAAGCTCGACACCGCGCTGTACATCCAGTACGAGGACAAGCCCACCGTCGCCGGGACCGTCTCGACGTTGCGGGACCCGAACCCGGGGTTCCCGGACCAGCAGACGTCCCCCGGAGCGACGTCCTCCGGGGCGGCCGCATCGTCGCCGGTGACGTCGTCGTCGACGCCGACGCTCGTGGTGAAGGCCACGCAGGACGGATCGCAGACCTACCCGCTGACGTACCAGTTCTTCGTGGGGACGACCTCGGATCCGTACGGGTCACGCCGGTGGAACACGGACTGGACGAACGCGCCGACGGTGCAGAACCCGACGATCCAGGCGACCGTTCCGCAGGGGGTGCTCCAGCCCGGGACGCAGTACTGGTGGAACGTCGTCGTGCAGGACCCGTACGGGGTCCGGGCGTGGACGCAGGCCTACCCGTTCGTCACCACGTCGCTGCCCACGGCGGGTGCGAGCAGCGTGTACGCGCCGACGGACAGCTCCGTCGTCGCGACGACCACGCCGACGTTGACGGCGCCGGCGGCGACATCGACGAACGGGAAGCCGCTGCAGTACGAGATCCGTGTCACCAGTGGTGCGGACGGGACGAGCGGGCAGATCGCGCAGTCGCCGCTGTGCGCCACCTCGGGCTCCGCGTGCACGATCAACACCGACGGCACCGTGTCGTGGAGGGTGCCCGACGCGGTGCTGCAGGACGGCGGCTCGTACACGTGGGTGCTGGTCGTCAACGACACGTACGGCGACTACCTGTACACCGCGAACTCGACCACCGGCGTGAACCGGTTGACGGTGAACTCCCGCGTCACCGATCCCGGCCCCGCCCCGACGGACACTGCCGGTCCGGTGACGGTGAACCTGGGCAACGGCAACGTGGCCGCGTCGTTCTCCTCACCGACCGTGCACACCCTCGGCGGGGACATGGGGATGAACTTCTCCTACAACTCCCGCATCGCCTCGAACCGTGGCCTCGTCGGCACGTACTGGAACGTCCCGACCTCGACGGCACTGACGGCGTTCGGGTACGGCGACGACATGACCGCCGGCGCCGTGCAGACCCTCGTCCGCACGGACACCGGGGTGGCCTTCGACTGGGCGAACGCCTCGCCGGATGACGCCGTCGCCTCGACCTACTTCCAGGCGCGGTGGACCGGCTACATGACGCCGCCGTCGGGCACCTACTCGTTCGGGTTCCTCTCCGACGACGGTGCGGCGCTGCAGCTCGGGAACACCAAGATCATCACCGACCAGTGGAAGGACCGGCAGCTCTACGCCCCGCAGATGGAGACCGGGGCGAACCAGGTCCTGACCATCAACGGCTCGCAGTGGTCGATCGGTTCCCAGTCGGGGCAGCTGCCGATCCCGATCACGGTGGACTACTACCAGGTCACCGGACCGGCCAACGTGTACCTCGAGGTGCAGCAGCAGTCCGGGTCCTCGTGGGTGAACACGCAGGTCGTGCCGTCGAACTGGTTCACGAAGTCGCCGACGCTGCTGCCCTCGGGGTGGGCGTCGTCCGCGGCGATCATGGGCGACGCCGGAGCGTACGTCTCCGCGTCGAAGCAGGGCGGATCGGTGATCGTCACCGACACCGACGGTGGCACCCACACGTACGCTCGCGCCTCGACCGGTGGGTACACGCCGCCGCCGGGTGAGCAGGGGGTGCTCGCGTCGGACGAAGCCGGCAATCTGGTCCTCACCGACGAGGGCGGCACCGTCTACCAGTTCGACACCGCCGGGCTCGTCACCTCCGTGACCCCGGCTGCCGACCTCGGGTCGAAGCCCGCGAACCCGGTCCCCGCCTACAACAGCAGCCGACAGCTGACCTCGATCGCGGATCCGCTGTCCGCGTCGGGTTCGGGCGCGTCACTGGCGTACTCGCGGAAGGTGCAGTTCTCGTACCTGTCGAACACGACCATCGGCTCGAGCGCGACGAACGGCTCGAACCGTGCCGCGGGTGCGTGCGCGCCGCCGTCCGGGTCCTCGTACCCGACCGCGATCACGACCACCGCACCGGGATCGCAGTCGGACGCGGGGATGCTCTGCCAGATCCTGTACCCGGACGGCACCACCACGCAGCTGTACTACGACACCACCGGGCAGCTCGCCCGCGTCGTCGACCCCGGCAACGAGGTCACCGACTTCGGCTACACGCTCAGCGCGAGCTCCGGGACCTACCTGCTGTCCACGATCCGGAACTCGCTCACCAACGACTGGCTCGCCGCGGACACCAGCCGGAACGCCGCCGGACCGGTGACGACCGACATCCGCTACGACGGAACGGACCGAGCCATCTCGGTCACGCTCCCCGCCCCCGACGGGGTGAGCAGTGCCTCCCGTCCGCAGAAGACGTACGGCTACGGCGCCGCGGATGCGAGCGGGAACCGCACCAGCTCGGTCGACGTCGCGGGGATCACAGTGCCCAACGGGCACGCGTCGACGGTGACGACGGATGCGGCGCTGCGGCAGACGTCGGCGACGTCCGCGTCGGGACTGACGAGCACCACGGTGTGGAACAGCCGCGACAACCAGCTCGCGTCGATCGACCCGCAGGGTCGTGAGTCGAGCACCGTGTACGACCAGCAGGACCGCGCCGTCGCCTCCTACGGCCCGTCGCCGACGTCCTGCTTCGGACCGGTGCAGCCCGCGACCGCGATCCAGAACACCAACGGGCCGCTGCCCACGGGCGGCGTCTGCGCCGGGACCGGCACCCCGGTGGCGCAGACCACGACGACCATCGACGGCAACCTCCGTGGGCTCGCCGCGTCCTGGTACAACAACCAGACGCTCTCCGGTGCTCCGGCGGCGATGACGCTCGGGATCCCGGCGGCACCCGGCGGGACCGGTGGACAGACCGACGGCGCCGTCAACTACGACTGGTCGACGGGGAGCAACGCGGTCAGCCCGCTGACGTCACCCACCGGCACCGTCGTCGGCGGGTCGAGCGGTGCGAAGTGGACGGCGTCCTTCACGGGCCTGATCACCTTCCCGACCGCCGGCACGTACCGGTTCTACACGTGGGCCGACGACGGCACGAAACTGTGGGTCAACGACCAGCTCGTCATCAACGACTGGAACGGCGGCGCCCCGCACATCGCCGCTGCGACGAAGCCGTTCACGGTCGTCGCGGGGCAGAGCCTGCGGATCAGGCTCAACTACCTGCAGCAGGTCGGCACCGCCCGGCTCGCGTTGGCGATGACGACCGGTGCCATCCCGGCCGGGTACACGGCAGCTGACGTGGGGCCCGCGTCGATGCTGTCGCCGGCCTACAACCTCGGCACGTCGTCGACGACGGCGGATTCCGTGCCCTCGGGGGCGCAGGCGAACCAGATCAGCCCGATCACCACGGCCACGACGTACTCGCGGCCCTGGTACGGCACGGTCGACGGCACCACCGTCGACCCGGCCGGGCTGGCCCTGAAGACCTCGACCACCACCGAGGCTCCCGGCGCCGGCTACCTCCGCTCCCTGAACCGCACCCTGCCCGCGCAGGCGGCGGCCGCGTCGACGAACGCGTACTTCGGTGCGTCGCAGACGATCAAGGACGCCTACGGCACCACCGACGGGCAGATCTGCGGCGTGGACGTGTCCACCCCGCAGAACGGGATGCTCAAGTCGACCACCGGACCCACGCCCGCGACGGGCAGCGCCGTCGTGACGTCGTACCTGTACGACGTGTGGGGTCGCACCGCCGGCACGAAGACCTCCGG
>CAJYIG010000407.1 GCA_913774725.1 uncultured Curtobacterium sp.
CACCGAACAGGCCGCGGTGCAGAGCGACGAGCAGCTGAGCGTCGTCCTCGATCCGAAGCCCCCGATCGCCGAGCCCGACTTTTTCGGCGTGCGCGCGGGGCGGCTCACGACCCTCCCCGTCCTGCTCAACGACCACGACCCCAACGAAGACGTGCTGAGCATCGTGCCCGAGAGCGTCACCGGTCTCGACCCGGCTTTCGGCGCCCTCTCGCTCACCGACTCCGGGCAGCGCCTCGCCGTGCGCGTGCAGCCGGGAGCGACCGGCACCGCGACCTTCAGCTACGCCGTGACCGACGGCACGACGGCCGACGGGCTCACCTCCGCCGCGACGACGGTGACCTTGACCGTGTCCCCTGCGGAGTCGAACGCGGCCCCCGTCTGGTGCGGCGTCGATAAATGCCTGCAGCCGTGGCCGACCCCCGAGGTCGCGCGCGGCGGTACGATCACCGTCCCCGTGCTGCCCGGATGGGTCGACCCCGACGGCGACCCCCTGCTGCTGCTGTCGGTCGAGAACCCGGGCGGGGTCGGCACGGTCGCCGCGACTCCGGGCGGCGACGTCGTCTACCAGCACGCCGACGACGGCTCGGGCGGCGAGCAGAACATCCAGCTCGACGTCACGGTCGCCGACACCTCCGGGGCGACGACCACGAAGCCCCTCGTCATCCGCGTCACCCCTGATCCCTCGCTCGCGGTGCAGTCCTTCGCGACGATCGACACCGTCGGCACCTCGCTCTCGGTCGACGTGGGTCCGCACGTCACCGGCACCGCGGGAGACGTGACCCTCGGCTCGGTGCGCGTGCTCGACGACGCCGCCGCGACCGCGACGGTCGTCGCGGGCAGCACGGTGTTCGACTTCTCCGCCTCCGCGCCGGGTGTGTACCGCGTCGACTTCACCGTCAACGGCGGGGGCCGCGATGCCACCGGCACGGCCCGCATCACCCTGCTGCCCGGCGACGCTCCCGCGCAACTGTCGACGGCGCCGGTCGTCGCCTTCGTCCGCCCGCAGGAGGACGCCACCCTCGACGTCTTCACGGCGGTCTCCAACCCCACCGGGCGCGTACTGCTGCTGAGCGATGTGACCCCGGCCGCCGCGGACGGTGCGTCGCTCACCGTCGACACCGTCGGGCAGAACGACCTCCGCGTCTCGGGCTCGACGGCCGACGGCGCAGCGGGGCTGCTCGGCACGGTCGGATACACCGTCAGCGACGGCACCGACGACGAGGGCTCCCGCGTCGCGGGCGAGGCGACGGTGTACCTGCTGCCGCCGGCGCCCGAGATCGCGCCGATCGCGGTCGACGACACCGTGACGGTGCGCGCGGGCGCGCAGATCGACATCCCCGTCCTCGACAACGACATCTCCCCGGCCGGAGGGCGCCCCAGCCTCGACCCCTCGAGCGTGCAGGCGCAGCCGGCGAGCGACGCCCTCGCCTTCGCGTCGGGAGGCGTGCTGCGCTATCTCGCCCCCACCACCCCCGGGGCGTACGAGGTCACCTACCGCGTGTACACCACCGGAACGCCCGCCCTGTGGGACGAGGCGACCGTGCGCATCACCGTCCTGGGCGCAGAGGCCAACCGCGCCCCGCTGCCCGAGACGCTGCAGGGGCGCGTGCTCAGCGGGGGGACCACCACGATCGACTTCCAGGCCTTCGGCGTCGACCCCGACGGAGACGCCGTGACGTTGGACCGCATCGTGGCCCAGCCCGACCGGGGCACGGCATCCGTCGCCCCCGACGGCTCGTCGATCGTCTACTCCTCGGTGCCGGGTGATCGCGGGCAGGTGTCGTTCCGCTACCGCGTGTCCGACCCCTCCGGCGCCACGGGAGAGGGCACGGTGCGCATCGGGATCCTGGATGCCGAGGCCAACCCGAGTCCGATCACCTTCACCGACTACGTGCAGGTGCAGGCCGGGGGAGACCGCACCATCCGCGTCAGCCCGCTCGCGAACGACATCGACCCCACGCAGGGGCGCCTCACCCTCACCGCGGTGCGTCCCGACCTGCCCGAGACCCTGGTCGACGGGAGCGCCAACCCCGAGTATGCGCGGTTGAACGGGTTCGTCGAGACGGTCAGCGACACCGGCGTCGTCTTGAAGGCGGGCGATGATCCGGGCACGATGTCGTTCCTCTACGACGTCGAGTCCGACTCGGGCAACACCGGTCGCGGCCTCATCGTGGTCAAGGTGGTCCGCGAGAGCGTTCCCGACTACCCGGTCGTCACCGACACGGTGCTCACGGTCGAGAACCGCGACGACTTCTCCACCGGCGTCGACGTGCTCGCGGGTCGCGCGACCTGGTCGGGCGGCGAGGTCGGCGATCTCGACGTGTCGCTGTGGGGTCAGCCCACCGACGTCCGTCTCGACGGCCGCCGTCTGTCCGGCGATCTTCCGGCCACGCGGCGCGTGATCCCGTTCGCGGTGACCGGCCGCGTGGGCGACGCCGACGTCACCACCTACGCGTTCCTGCGCGTCCCCGGCGACGACGACGTGAGCCTCGCGCTGCGGCCCGGCTCGGCGCAGCGCGTCGACGAGCTGGCGTCGGTGGAGTTCGACATGGCATCCCTCGTCGCCCTGCCCCGCCGGGCGACCCTCGAGGTCGGAACCGACGTCGCCACCACCGGCGTGCGGGCGGAGGGGCGCTGCTCGGTCAGCGGCTCCGTCGTGCGGTACGACGCGGGCACCGGATCGCCGTGGACCGACGCGTGCCAGGTGCCCGTGCGCGTGGCGGGGACGCAGGAATGGACGGTGCTGTCGGTGCCGATCGGCGTCGTGGCGCGCGATCCCCAGCCCGAGCTGCGGCCCGGCTCGCTGACGGTGGGCCCCGGCGAGACGAAGACGTTCGACCTGCGCAACATGACCTCCTGGCAGCTCGGCCGCGAGGACTGGGCCGGCATCCGCTACGCGCTCGACTACAGCGGGTCGGCCTTCCAGGTCTCCCTCGACGGCTCGACGGTGACCGTGGTGGGCGACGATCGCGCGGTGCCCGGCACCGACACCGCGGCGGTGGTCTCGGTCACCAGCCACAACGCCGTCGCCCCGGCGCGACTCGTGCTGCGCGTGGGCGCGGCCCCCTCGACCCTGCCCCAGGGCGGCACCACCTCGTCGCAGTGCTCGCAGGCGCAGGGCTCGAGCTGCACGATCGGCGTGATCGGCATCAGCGGCGAGGTCAACCCGCTGCCGCGCACCCCGCTCGAGGTCGTGGGCGTGCGGCCCACCGCCGCGTGCACGGGAGTGGACTTCTCCGTCGCCTCGCCCACGAGCGTCGTCGCGTCGTGGAACGCCGACGCCCCCGGCGCCACGTGCAGCGCGAGCGTGACCCTCCGCGACGCCCAGGGGCGCACGACCGCCTCCACGCGCGACGCGCGCGTGGTGCTCGACCTGCTCGGCTATCCCCGCGCCCCCGCGAGCGTGCGGCAGACCGCCTACGCCGACGGCTCGCTCACGTTGCGCATCGACCCGGGCGAGGCCCGCCGCGCCTATCCCGCGCTCGCCGGGTTCACGGTGCGCTCGCGCGGCGAGGTCGTCGCGCAGTGCGGCCCCGACGGCGGCTGCCCCGTGATCTCGGCGCCGAACGGCGAGCAGCGCGAGTATGTCGTGACGGCGGTGAACAGCGTCGGCGAGTCGCGCGGTGCCGTCCGCACCACCGCGTGGGCGTACGCCTCGCCCGACCGGCCGAGATCCGGCGACTTCACGCCCGTCGACAACGGCGGAGAGGGCGGCGTCGCCGACCTGACGATCCGGGGTGTGGATGCCGCCGAGACGGGGTCGCTCGAGATCGTGAGCGCCGCGGGGCAGAAGCGCACCGTCGACATCGGCCGCAACCAGGAGAACGTCTCGATCGACGCCTTCCCGGTCGGCAGCAACTCCTCCACCCAGATCACGGTGACCCCGATCTCGCGCTTCACGGTGCCGCCGGGTCTCGGCGGGTCGCAGAGCGGGCAGGCCCTCGTGTTCTCCGCGCACGGCGTCGGCGCGCCGCAGCAGCTCGACCTGACGCTCACCTCGGAACGGGAGGGCGGCGGCAAGGTCACGATCGTGGCCGAGGGATCGGCGTCGAAGAACGGCGACGGCTCCGAGCTGCGCTACGGCTTCGCGATCGACGGCTCGTGCCGCGTGGGCGACGACGGTCCGCGTCGGGAGTTCCCGGGCAAGGACGACGGCGTCACGTACACCGTGCGCATGTGCGTCGACTCGGTCTACCAGGGCAAGAGCTTCGGCTCCGCCCAGGTCGAGAAGAGCGTCGACGCCGCCCAGGACACCTCCGCCCCGCAGGGATACACGTTCCGCGTCGACGCGAAGCCCGTGGTCGACGGCGACACCGCCCGGTGGAAGATCAGCCGCATCGAGGCGGGAGACAAGCCGCCCCGCAACAACACGGCGGTCTACGACAACTGGAACGACGGCACGTCCGTCTATGACAGCGACCCCGGCATCGGCGTCTACTTCCAGCACAACCTCTGGCAGACCCGCTCCGACCGCGGCGTGGTGAAGCCCGCATCCGGAAGCGCCCCCTACCAGGTGCAGGCCTCGGCTCGCGTCGATTCCTGCGTCGCCGGCAGCGAGCTGAAGCTCGGATGGAAGACCAGCAACGGCGAGGCCCGCACCTCCACCGACCGTTCCGGCGTCGTCTACTACGACAAGGTGGGCAAGAAGCTCGACGCGAGCGACCCGACCATCGTCCCGAAGGGGGCGGTGCGCGTCGAGAACGCCCGCATCCTGGTCAGCTGGTCGGCGAAGGGCTGGGGTCTCGACGACGCCACCCTGGTCACCGGTGGTAGCTGCGACCCCGGCAAGGCCGACCCCTCGCAGCCGCCCGCGGGCAACAACTGACCCCGGCATTCCCGCCCCGGCATCCCCGTCCCCCACAGGAAAGAACGCACCGACATGACGATCACCCAGGAGCAGGCCACCTGGTTCTCCCAGACCTTCTCGCAGATCGCCGACAACGTCGAGCGCG
>CAJYIG010000408.1 GCA_913774725.1 uncultured Curtobacterium sp.
GGACGGGGCGGACGAACTCGCCGCGGGCGACGGTCGTCTCGACGCGGAGTTCGTACGGGTCGTCAGCGGATCCGGAGACGGTCGCGGTGACCGTGCCGTCGTCGTCGTGCCAGGTGGCGTGCTCGACCAGGCCGGTGCGGACGACGTCGCGGGCGCGGCCGAAGGTCTGCGGCCCGACGAAGCGGATGACGTCGACGGCGTCGATCATCGGGGTGGCGGGCACGGCTCCATGCTGCCAGGCGCCACCGACCTCCGCTGCTGGCGCTCCGCTGCTGGCAGTCCGCTGCTGGCGGTCCGCTGCTAGCGTGGAAGGGCGCCGGACGGCGCGCGACACGAGGGGGATCGCATGGGGAACGCAGCGCGCGGCGCAGTCGTGGTGGCAGGGGCGGTGGCGACGGTGGTCGCCCTGTCGGGGTGCAGCGTGCTGGGCACGGGGGCGCGGACGGCCGAGGCGCCGCCCCCGAGCGCGAGCGCGACGACGGCGGCGACGCCCGGTAAGGCGTCGTGCGACCTCGCGTCCGGGACCGGGTCCGTGTCGATCGAGGAGACCGCGGACGCCTACCGCGTCGAGTGGTCCGGCGTGCCGACGGTCGACGAGGGGGTGCGACAGGAGTACCAGGTGCAGCTCGGCACCGCGTCGCAGGACGAGCACGTCACGATGCTCATCGAGTTCGACAGCATCAGCGGCACGGCCTACGGATGGTTGGACCCGGACACGCTCGAGGTCGCGCCGGTGCCCGGCGAACCGGACACGTCGGCGGGCACCATCGTCGGTACGTTCCCCAAGCAGCACGAGGTCGACGCGGCGTGGTGGTCGCCGACCTGGTCGAAGACCGGCGGCGGGGACTCGACGACCACATGGTGCAGCGAGGACGGCCAGGTCCTCGACTGGACGCCGCTCGGCTGACGGCCGTTCTGCCGCTCGGAGGACGGGGCGTGTCCGCGTCCCGTTCTGGGGGCGTCGCTGACAGCGGCTCAGGAGCAGGATCGATGCGTGCTGCAGTCGCTGGTCTACATGAGTTCCGCCACCGAGCCCTTCGACGAGGGCGACCTCGAGGCGGTGCTCGACCACGCCCGCACGCGGAACACCGCCGACGGTCTGACCGGGATGCTCGTGCACCGGGGCGGCCGGTTCATGCAGCTGCTCGAGGGGCCCTACGACGCCGTGATGGCGACCTACGCCCGGATCGTCGCGGACGAGCGGCACGACGACGTCCGGCTGCTCGTCGAGGAGTCGATCCACACGCGGCGGTTCCCGGAGTGGTCGATGGCGTACGACCGCGAGACCGACGGTGTCGAGGTGCCCGAGGGGTTCAGCACGTTCCTCGACCAGGGGGACCAGAGCGCCGACCAGAGCCGGCCCCGCGAGCTGCTGCGGTGGTTCCGGAACCACCCGATGGCCGACCCGACCGCGGCGAAGGGCAAGCACCGGCGCGACGCCTGAAGCGGTTGCTGTTGCCGTTGCCTCCGTCGTGCTCGGGTACCCGGATCGGTCGGGTCATACTGGTCCGGTGACGACACTGCGAGGCACCATCCGCTCGACCGAGACGCGCGAGGCCGAGGGCTACGCCGACTCCGTCGTGGCCGCCAAGGAGGCAGCGATCGCCGCACTCGACCTGGACGGGTTCGAGCTGATGCAGACGAACGCGGTCGAGAGCAAGGCGACGGGGGAGACCACGATCAAGGCGACCGCCCGCTCGACGGAGACCCGGGAGCACGAGGCGTCCGGGCCGAACTACCAGGCGGCGCTGGCGGCGTACCGGAACACGGTGCCCGAGGGGTGGCAGGCACAGCACGTGTGGGTGGTGGCGGAGTAGTCGCTCCGGCGTTCTTGCGCCGTCGTCAACCGGTGGTCGCGCCCACTGGCTGATCGACGCTGTAGACCGTCGGCTCCGGGACGGGCACGGACGCGTGCTGCCGGAGCCAGAAGCTGCCACCACCGACGGTGAGCCGGTAGGGGCCCGGGGCGCGGTCGTACTGCCGTGCGACGGCGTCGCGGTTGTCGGAGAAGATGCCCCGCGACAGGGTCAGGTGCCCGCAGTCCGTCGTCTCGAGGGACACGGCCGGGTGCGAGGAACCGGCACCCTTCGACGAACGGTTGGACACGGTGACGGCGCGCGCTGACGTGATCGTGCAGGTCACCTGCTCCTGGTGCGCGTCGTCGTACGCGACCAGGACGAACAGCCCTGGGATCATCGACAGCGTCGTGACGAAGAAGCCCACGGAGAACAGCGAGAACAGCACGTTGCGCACTCGCCTGGGCTTCCGGTCAGCGGTGAGCTTGTCGAAGAAGGCCGTGAACTCCGTCCACGGCTCCGTGGCGTTCTGTTCGAGCCAGTGGACGAGGACGTCGTGGTTGCGGTGGAACCGGTCGGTGGAGAAGCCTCGACCACGCGCGGTCCGGCCGCGGATGGTGGTGTCGCCCGTTCCCGATGCGCTGAACTCGACGAGCTCTCCGGGCGAGATCGTCCGGGTCCGCCGCAGGTGCGGCACCACCTCGAGCCGATCGGGGAACACCCGGATGCGGTTCCGGATGCTCCCGACACTCATGTACAGGCCGAGGAGGCCGAAGGCCAGCAGCAGGCCGCTCGTCCACAGTTGGGTGAACCAGGCACCGCCGAAGACCGCTCGGGTCGACGCCAGCCAGATCCCGAGCGCGACGACGCCCGCGCACAACGCCGTCCAGGCGATCGGCGCGATGACACCCCCGCGAACCGTCACCGGGCGCGCTCGTTCGTCGGCCCGTGTTGCTTCCCCCATCACGGGTCGACACTATCCGCGCAGGAGCACGAACGACGCGCGTGCCCAGCACGGCGAGGCACGACGACGGCCTGTCGGCGGAGGTGACAGCACGGCCGGGGACTGCCCATGATGGCGGTGATGAGTACGACCCAGACGATCGACGAGCCCTTCGCCAACGAGTTCGTGGCCACTGTGCGTGCTCGCTTCCGCGACAGCGAGCTCCTGCGTGACGGCATGGACTGGGTGTCCGGCTGCGTTCAGCCGCCGGACGTGGCGATCATCCTCTACCGGGACCGGCTGGGCGGTCCGGTGCTCGGTCGGCGCTACCTCCTGTCGGAGTACTCGGCGCTCTTCGGCGGGGAGACGGCGCAGTGGCTCGCGACGGAAGCATGGGTGTCCGACATCACTGACCCTTCGGGCGACGGAGTACGGAAGGACGTCGACTGGGCGGATGGACTCGTGCGGCAGCCGGAGGAGGTCCGCTGGCTGGACTAGCGCATGGCGGCGCGCGTGCTCTCCTGACGAGAGGACGCAGGCCGACGCCTCTGGGCGGGAGCCTCGACGCTGCGCCGCGGCGTGAGCAACGTTGCGTACCACAACAGACGCAGGAACTCCAGTGTTGATACGAATGGCAGACCCTTCTACGTTGGGGGCATGGTCACTGGGGAACCCAATTCGCTCGGTATCTCGAGACGGAATGCGCTCGGGGTGATGGGCATAGCCGCCGGGATGGCGGTGGCTGGCTCACCATTCGTTGCGACATCCGCGGCATTGGCTGCGGGCGCATGGGGCGGCTACTCCAACGGGAAGATCCCGACGAGCGCGCTGGCCGCCATCCCGTGGAATTCCGTGTTGTTCCTCCGGAGCGACGCAGTCTCGAAGCTGTCGGCATTGAACACTGCATTCAGGAGCAGCTTCGGGAGGAATCTTCCGATCAACAGTGCCTACCGGACCTACGACGAGCAGGTCTACTGGAAGAACTACTGGACCAGCCAGGGACAACCGGGCAACGCTGCTGCTCCCGGAACCTCCAACCA
>CAJYIG010000409.1 GCA_913774725.1 uncultured Curtobacterium sp.
CGACGGGCGACACCGACATCGACGTGCACCACACCGTCGAGGACACCGGCATCGTGCTCGGCCAGGCGCTGCGTCAGGCCCTCGGCGACCGCTCCGGCATCGGCCGCTACGGCGACGCGCTCGTGCCGCTCGACGAGGCCCTCGCCCAGGCCGTCGTCGACGTGTCCGGCCGGCCGTTCCTCGTGCACACCGGCGAGCCCGAGGGCTTCGCGTTCCACCGCATCGGCGGGCACTTCACGGGCTCGCTCGTCCGGCACGTGTTCGAGGCGATCACGTTCAACGCCGGCATCACCGTGCACCTCCGCGTGCTCGGTGGTCGTGACCCGCACCACATCGCCGAGGCCGAGTTCAAGGCCCTCGCCCGCGCGATGCGCCGCGCCGTCGAGCTCGACCCCCGGGTCGACGGCATCCCGTCGACGAAGGGGAAGCTGTGACCGCGAAGCCGAACGTCGTCGTCCTCGACTACGGATCGGGCAACGTCCACTCGGCGGCGAAGGCCCTCGAGCGCGCGGGCGCCGAGGTCACCCTGACCGACGACAAGCAGGCCGCGCTCCGTGCGGACGGGCTGCTCGTCCCGGGCGTCGGCGCGTTCGCAGCGGTCATCGACCAGCTCGAGGGCGTCCGCGGCGGTGAGATCGTCGACCACCGCCTGGCGGGTGGACGACCGGTGCTCGGCATCTGCGTCGGCATGCAGGTCATGTTCGCCCGGGGTGTCGAGCGCGGCGCCGACGTCGAGGGACTCGGCCAGTGGCCGGGCGTCGTCGAGGAGATCCAGGCCGAGGTCCTGCCGCACATGGGCTGGAACCGCGTCGAGGCCCCTGAGGACTCCGTGCTCTTCGACGGCCTGCACGACGAGCGGTTCTACTTCGTCCACTCGTACGGCGTGACGGACTTCCCGCTCGATGCCTACGGCCCCTTCCGTGCCCCGCGGCTGACCTGGGCGGAGCACGGGCAGCGGTTCGTCGCCGCGGTCGAGAACGGGCCGCTGACGGCGACGCAGTTCCACCCGGAGAAGTCGGGGGAGCCGGGGATCCGGCTGCTGCGGAACTGGGTCGACTCGCTCTGACCCGGCCGTCCACCGGACGCAGGCTGGTCGGACGGACGCGCACCGCGCCTCCCGGCCGCCACCGCACCAGCCGCCACCCGGCCGCCTCCGCACGGGCCGCCTCCAGACCGGCCGCCACCGCACCGGCTGCCGCCACCCGAGCAGCCGCCACGGGCCACGACGGCCACCGGACCGGCCGCACCACCTCCCACCGAGAACCGACAGGACCATGACCGACCTCACCGCGACCCCGCCCCTCGTCCTGCTGCCCGCCGTCGACGTCGTCGACGGACAGGCCGTCCGCCTGACCCAGGGCGAGGCCGGCAGCGAGACCTCGTACGGCGACCCCGTCGCCGCGGCCCGCACCTGGCGCGACCAGGGCGCCGAGTGGATCCACCTCGTGGACCTCGATGCGGCGTTCGGTCGCGGGGACAACCGCGAGGTGATCGCGAAGGCGATCCGCGAGGTCGAGGGCGTCTCCGTCGAGCTCTCCGGCGGCATCCGCGACGACGCGTCCCTCGAGGCGGCGCTCGCCACGGGCGCGGCCCGCGTGAACCTCGGCACGGCCGCACTCGAGAAGCCCGACTGGGCTGCCCGGGTGATCGGGGAGTACGGCGAGCAGATCGCGGTCGGCCTCGACGTGCGCGGCACGACCCTGGCGAGCCGCGGGTGGACCGAGGACGCCGGTGACCTGTGGGAGGTGCTCGACCGGCTCGAGGCCGCCGGGTGCGCCCGCTACGTGGTCACCGACGTCACGAAGGACGGCACGCTGCAGGGGCCGAACGTCGACCTGCTCCGCGCCGTCTGCGACCGCACCGACCAACCCGTCGTGGCCTCCGGCGGGATCTAGACGCTCGACGACCTCCGTGCGCTGCGCGAGCTCGTGCCGCACGGCCTCGAGGGCGCGATCATCGGCAAGGCCCTGTACTCCGGCGCCTTCACGCTGCCGGCCGCCCTCGACATCGCCTCCGAGTAGTTCCCGTGGCGGGCATCTCGAACGGCCGCGGCACCGGGCCCGACGCTCCGGAGCCGGGCGCGCACGACGACGCCCACACCCCGGGCGGCGCCGCGGACTCTGCGGGCAACCCGTGGGCCGGACGGACGTTCGACGCCCACGACGACGCCTACGCCGACGACGACGGCCTTGCGGACCCGGCGGTCGTCGCGGCGATCACGGCCCTGCAGCAGGGCGGGTCGCAGCGTGCGGTCGTCGAGGCCCTGCGCGGCGCACGGCTGCTCATCCCGCTCGTCGCCGAGGCCGGTGACGTCGGGCACACCGCCGAGGGGAAGCTCGTCGACAAGACCCAGGAGCTGTCGATCGTCACGGTCGCCGGGCCGGACGGGCGCAGTGTGATGCCGGCCTTCACGTCGGCCGAGGCGATGCGGTCGTGGGACGCCAACGCGCGCCCGGTGCCGGCGGACTCGCGCCGGGTCGCGATGGCGGCGGCGAGCGAGGAGACGCAGCTCGTCGTCCTCGACCCGACGGCGCCGACCGAGTTCGTGCTCCGTCGGCCGGCCGTGTGGGCGATCGGGCAGGACCTGCCGTGGACCCCGTGCTTCGAGGACCCGGAGGTCGGGCAGGCGTTCGCAGCCTCCGTCGCCGACGAGCCCGCCGTGGCACGCGTCGAGCTGTCGCCGGGCGACCCGCTCGGCCGGTTCGCCGGTGCCGAGCTGACGGTCGGCCTGGCGCTGCACCCGGGGCTCGACCAGGCGGCGGTCCAGGCGCTCGTCGGTCGACTCCAGCAGCGCTGGACCGCGGACGCGGTCATCGCGGACCGGGTGGACAGCATGCGCGTCGCGCTGCGGCCCGCCTGACCCTGTCGATGCGATCGCGTGTGGTGCGAGTGGTCCGCGAAGGCGACAGTGTCCGCCCGACGGTCGCCGGGACCCTGTCGCGCTGCCGGACGACTCGAGCACGGGTGACGCGGCCGGGAGGCGCAGCGCAGCGCCGCCCCGTCCGCTGCGTCCCGCGCGGCGGTGCGACCGGGGCCCCTGGCGGCACGCCGGTACGATGACCGGGTGAGCACGAACCCGACGACCACCCCCGGCACCGAGCAGACCCCGGTCGGCCCCACCGGTCGGCCCGTCCGGCAGTTCCCGGTGCCCGCGCCGCTCGACGGCCACGGCCCGGCTCGCATCATCGCGCTCTGCAACCAGAAGGGCGGCGTCGGCAAGACCACGACGTCCATCAACCTCGGCGCCGCGCTCGCCGAGTACGGCCGCCGGGTCCTCGCCGTCGACTTCGACCCGCAGGGTGCCCTGTCCGCCGGGCTCGGGGTCCGCACGCACGACGTCCCGACCGTCTACGACCTGCTGATGGGCTCCGTGAAGGACCCGCGCGAGGTCATCCGTCAGACCAACGTGCCGCTGCTCGACGTCATCCCCGCGAACATCGACCTGTCCGCCGCCGAGGTGCACCTCGTCAACGAGGTCGCCCGCGAGCAGATCCTGGCGAGCGTGCTCCGCAAGGTGTCGAACGACTACGACCTGATCCTGGTCGACTGCCAGCCGTCCCTCGGTCTGCTGACGGTCAACGCCCTGACCGCGGCGCACGGCGTGCTCATCCCGCTCGAGTGCGAGTTCTTCGCGCTGCGCGGTGTCGCGCTGCTGATCGAGACGATCGACAAGGTGCGGGACCGGCTCAACCCGGCACTGCGGCTCGACGGCATCCTCGCGACGATGTACGACTCGCGGACCCTGCACTCGCGTGAGGTCATGGAGCGCGTCGTGGAGACGTTCGACGAGAACGTGCTCGACACGGTGATCAGCCGGACGGTGAAGTTCCCGGACGCCACGGTGTCGGCGCGGCCGATCACGCAGACGGCGCCGGAGCACGCCGCGGCGCACGCCTACCGGGCGCTCGCCAGGGAGCTCGTCGAGCGTGGCGCCGTCGCCTGAGCCGTCCGCATCCTCGTCCGGCCCGACAGTGCCGGTCGACGACGACGGCGTCGCCGGTTCCCCGCCTGCGGGCACCACGACTGCGCCCGGCTTCCGGGTCCGGCTGCGCAACTTCGACGGCCCGTTCGACCTGCTGCTCTCGCTCATCACGAAGCACGAGCTCGACATCACCGAGGTGTCGCTCGGCGCCGTCACGGGCGAGTTCATCCAGTACGTCCGCCAGGCCGAGTCCGCCGACGAGCTCGACGAGGCCAGCGAGTTCCTCGTGGTCGCCGCCACCCTGCTCGACCTGAAGATCGCCGGGCTCCTGCCGCAGGGCGAGCTCGTGGACGCCGAGGACGTGGCGTTGCTCGAGGCCCGGGACCTGCTCTTCGCACGACTCCTGCAGTACCGGGCGTTCAAGCAGGCCGCCGAGTGGTTCGGGGAGCGGTGGCAGCAGGAGTCCCGCCGACACGTCCGCCGGGTCCGGCTCGAGGAGCGCTTCCGCGCCCGCACACCCGAGCTCGTGTGGACCCTCTCGGTGCAGGACTTCGCCGCGATCGCGACGCTGGCGTTCGCGCCGCGGGAGATCCCGACCGTGGGGCTCGACCACCTGCACGCCCCGCTCGTGAGCATCCGTGAGCAGGCCGCGATCGTCGTCTCGATCCTCCGCACCCGGGCGGACGAGGACGTGTCGTTCCGTGAGCTGGTCGCCGGTGTCTCGGAGACGGGTATCGTTGTGGCTCGCTTCCTGGCGATCCTGGAGCTGTACCGGAACGCATCGATCTCGTTCGAGCAGCTCGAACCGCTGGGGGAGCTGACACTCCGCTGGACCGCCGAGGACTGGTCCGACGAGAGCCTCGCGAACCTGGGAGCCGACTATGACGGATGACGCACGCGCCGCCGCGTCGAGCGCCGAACCCGGGGGAGCGGACGAGGTCGCCGACGCCCGCGCGATCGAGCAGGAGCTGCACGCCCGCCAGACCGAGTACCCGGACCTGCCCGTCGACCGGCAGCTCGAGGCGATCCTGATGATCGCCGACGAACCGCAGTCGCTCGTCGCACTCGGCGCCGCGGTGGGGGCGCCCGTGCCCGCCGTGCGTCAGGCGATCGAGCGACTCGTGGCTGACTTCGACGGTGTCGACGGCACCG
>CAJYIG010000410.1 GCA_913774725.1 uncultured Curtobacterium sp.
CCACCCCGCAGAACGGGATGCTCAAGTCGACCACCGGACCCACGCCCGCGACGGGCAGCGCCGTCGTGACGTCGTACCTGTACGACGTGTGGGGTCGCACCGCCGGCACGAAGACCTCCGGTGACGCGGACTGGTCGTGCGTGACCTTCGACGCCCGAGGCCGCGCGGTGAAGACCGTCACCGCGGCGTTCAACGGGCAGCCCAGCAGCACCGCGACGACGGTGTACTCCGCCGACGGGCTCACCACTGCGGTGGCTGACGGTGCGGTGCCGGGGTCCCCGAACGGATCGACGACGACCACCACGACCGACCTGCTCGGCCGCGCCGTCAAGTACGTCGACGTGTGGGGGACCACGACCACTACGTCCTACGACCAGGCGGGCCGGGTCACCTCGTCGCTGGCGGTGACCGCGGACGGGGTGCAGCACACGACGGGCCAGTCGTACGACGTCGACTCGAAGGTGACGCAGTTCACCGTGGACGGCAAGGTCGTCGCGGTGCCGACGTACCAGCAGGGTGAGGTCACCTCGGTGGCGTACCCGGCGGGCGCCGGGAGCGCTGGCAACGGCACGTCGGTGGCGGTGACGAAGGATGGTGCCGGTGCGCTGACGGGGTTGGCGTGGTCGTTCCCGAACGGGCAGCCGCAGGTCACCGATCAGGTGGTCCGGTCGCAGTCCGGTGACGTCCTGCAGGACACCACCGCGCTCGGGATGACGTCGAACGTGTCGTCGTACTCGTACGACGACGGCCGGGAGGCTCGTGGCTGCGTCGATCCCGCGGCACCGGCTGACGTACGGCTTCGGGACCAGCTCCTGCACCCAGTCGGGTTCATGCGCCCTCATGTCGAGGGTCGCAGTGACTGGTCATCGCCGAGGCCACCGCGCGCGTGATCTGGGACCGCGCGTGCCGACGGGGCACGGTTCGGATTGTCGACGGTGGGACGGGGCACGCTGACGCCCGTCAGTCGACGAGGCCTGCGGCGACCAGCCGCCGCAACGTCTCGACGCCCGCCGGTGGGCACCGGCCCGCGTCCTCGGAGGTGACCCACTCCACCTCGTCCACCTCTGCGGAGGCGACCGGCGAGGCGGCGTCCGCCGTGCCTCCCGGCCGGACCAAGAACAGCGCCATCGCGACCATCGTTCCCGGCGCCTGCCCGTGCGCCGGTTCCGTGACGGTCCCGAAGAAGTCGACGTCGGCAGCGGTGAGCCGCACCGCGATCTCCTCGTCGGCCTCACGCAGCGCCGCCTGCACGTCGCTCTCGTGCGGCTCCGCCTTCCCGCCCGGCAGGTAGAGCACGTCGCGCCCGCGGGCGCGCACCATCAGGACCCGCCGGTCGCGCACCAGCAGCAGCGCGCTGACACGCAGGGTCGGGGCGTCGGCCTGGAGGCTCAGCTCGCGTCCGCCTCGCCGGTGCGGTCCGACGACACGGGGCACTCGGGCGCGGTGCGTTCCGCGAGCGGCACGACCGGCGACGGCAGCTCCGCCTCGGGCTCCGGGTGCACGCCGAACAGGGCGTCGAGGGCGCCGACGAACTCCTCGCCGCGGCCCGCGCGACCGAGCTCACGCGCGCGCACCGAGGGGCGGTGCAGCAGGACGCCGACCAGGTGCCGGAGCGCCCGCTCGGTCTGCTCGACGGACTCGGGGTCGGCGTCGCGACGCTTCGCCCGGTCGATCTCGTCGTCGAGGATGTCGAAGACGTGCTTGCGGAAGGCGACGAGTGCCGGCGTGGTCGACTGCTCGAGCGCCTGCGCACGGAAGCGGGACACCGCGTCGTCGACCATCTGCCGGGCCTCGGACTCGGCGTTCAGCTCGGCGATCGGCGCGTGGATGCTGATCGTCTCGAGGTCGAGGAGCTCGACACCGTCGACGTCGGCGGCGTCCGGGTCCACGTTGCGGGGGAGTCCGAGGTCGATGACGATGCGGCGCTGGCCGTCGTCGAGGTCGGCGGGTTCGACGACCGGGACCTCGCTCGAGGTGCAGGTGATGACGACGTCGCTCGCGCCGATGGCCTGGCGCAGGTCGGTCGCGGCGACCAGGTCGTGCTTCGCGGCGAACCACGGTGCGCGACCGGAGGGCGAGAAGACCTGGATGGTCGTGGCACCGCGGTCACGCAGGGCGGCGATGGTCGTGGCGGCGTAGCTGCCGGTGCCGACGAGCAGCACGCGGGTCCGTGCCCAGTCGGTGATGCGCGACGAGGCGAGCTCGAGGCCGAGTCGGACGAGCGACCGACCGGCTGCGCCGATGCGGGTGCGGGTCTTGACGCCGCGGGAGGTGTGCGCGGCCTCCTGGAAGAGCCGCTCGAGGTCCGAGGTGGTCGTCCCGTTGGCGCGGGCGTCCTCGAGCGCACGGCGGACCTGGCCGGAGATCTCGGTCTCGCCGACGACCACGGACTCGAGGCCGCTCGACACGGCGAACAGGTGCTGCACGACGTCCCCGCCGCCGAGCACGCTGACGGAGTCGAGGACCTCGGACGGCACGAGGTCACTGGCGGTGGCGACGGCGTCGACGGTGGCCGACACGGCGGAGTCGCGGTCGTCGCCCGCGATGTCGAGGTAGGCCTCGAAGCGGTTGCAGGTGGCGAGGACGACGGCTCCGTCGAGCACGTCGGAGTCCGTCACCAGACGGCTCGCGGCGGTCGGTGCGCCGATGCTCAGTCGCTCCAGGAGGTCGAAGCTGGCGTTGCGGTGCGACGCCGTGAGACAGATGAGCACGTCTTCCATCGTAACTCGCGCTCGGAGCGACGGCTGTTCGCCCTCCGCGTGCACAGCAGACTGTGGGGTGGCGACCGCGTCCGGGGCGGTCGGTGCCCGGCGGCGGATGGGAGAATCGGCGGGTGACCTCCGCCGTACCCTCCGCCCTGCCCGACAGCCACCCGCTCGTGACCGGCAGGACCTCGGGGTCGCCGCTCGTCCGGGCGCTCCGCGGGGACCGTCCGGAGACGCTGCCGGTGTGGTTCATGCGCCAGGCCGGTCGGTCGCTGCCGGAGTACCGGGAGCTGCGGGTCGGCACCGCGATGCTCGACGCGTGCCTCGACCCGGCGATGGCGTCGGAGATCACCCTGCAGCCGGTCCGTCGGCACGGGGTCGACGCGGGCATCTTCTTCAGCGACATCGTCGTGCCGATCAAGCTCGCGCGCGTGGACGTCGAGATCGTCCCCGGTCGCGGCCCGGTGCTCGGCTCCCCGATCCGCACCGCGGCGGACGTGGACGCGCTCGCTCCGCTCGACCCGGACGCCCTGGCGCCGATCACCGAGGCCGTCCAGCGCACCGTCGCGGAGCTCGGCGACACCCCGCTCATCGGGTTCGCCGGAGCGCCGTTCACAC
>CAJYIG010000411.1 GCA_913774725.1 uncultured Curtobacterium sp.
CTCGGGGCGGTCGAGATCGGCGTCCACGAACGACGAGGCCTTCCAGTTCATCGCCGCGAGCGTCGCCCGTCGCAGCAGTGCCCCGTCGTCGGCGGTCGCCTCCCGGAACAGCACACCGGCCGGGGCCGCCGGCGCGGATGCGGGCGCACCGGACCGCGCTCCACCGGTGAGGCGCTCCTCGCAGAGCACCTCGTCCTCGTCACGCGGGTACGTCAGCGCCGCGAAGCGCCCCTCGGGGTCGAGCCGTCCGAGCAACGCCCGCGTGATGCCGTCGAGCTGGCGGACCTGCTCGTCGCTCAACGCGTCGATGACGAAGCGACGGGCGGTCCGCACGTGGTCGGGCGCCGCCGCGACGATCGCCGCGAACCCCTCGTCGGTCAGCCGGACGTCGGTCGCGCGGCGGTCGTCGACGGACGGGCACCGACTCACGAGTCCACGCTTCTCGAGCCGCGACACCACGTGCGACAGGCGCGGGAGCGACGCGTTCGTCGCCGCGGCGAGCGCCGACATCCGGAGCGTGCATGACTCGGTCTCGGACAGCATCGCGACCACCATGTAGTCGAAGTGCGTCAGGTCCGCGTCCCGCTGCAGCTGCTGGTCGAGCGCGGCCGGCAGGAGCTCCATGACGGCGACGAGCTTCATCCACGCGCGGAGCTGGTCGCGCGTGAGCCAGGGCGTCTCGTCCGTCATGCCGCCATGCTAGCCATTGGTTGTCGATGCAACCAGTGGTGCCGTCCGTCGGCGAGCTCGGACGACCCCGACCACGAGGGCGACGACCACCACGGCGAGCAGGACCCCCTCGACCACGAGCAGCCGCGTCGTGTAGTCGAACGGCAGCACGGTCGGGTTCTTCTGCCCGTGGTGCTTCGCGGCGATCTCCGGCAGCACCACGAGGGCGAGCACGCACCCGAGCACGACGGCGGTCTGCACGACCACGAGCACCCCGGCGCCGAGCCGCCGCCCGGTCCGCCGGAGCAGGAGCCCGGCGCCCACCACGAACGGCGACAGGACGGCGTCGTGCAGCACGACCTCGCCGAGCAACCAGGTCGCCAGGCCCCAGATGCGGGCCGGTCGGACGGTCGTCACGAGCACGTACGCACCGAACGCCATCACCAGCACGCCCACGACGACGAGCACGATCCTCGCGGCCCTCATCGGATCACCTCGATCTTCCCGATCCACTTCGTCTGCAGCACACCGGGTCGTCCCGGTGCGATGACCCGGGCGGGGAACCCGTGGTCCAGGTCGAGCGTCTTCCCGTTCACCTCGAGCGCCAGGAGCGTCGTCGGGTCGGACGCGTACTCCGGGCCCATCTCGGTCACCCGGTACCCGCCGCTCTTCTCGAGGCTCGTGATCCGCAGGGCCGACGCCGGGTCGGCCTGCACCGACGCGAGCAGGTCGCGCACCCGGACCCCGCGCCACGACGCCATCTGGCTCCAGCCCTCCACGCACGAGATCGGCAGGTCCGCCGTCGCGGTCCCGAGCGCGACGAGCTCGGCGCGGGAGAACGTCCGCGTGACGTCCGGGCCGACCACGGTCAGTGCCCAGTCCGCCGCGGTCGCGGTCGCCAGCACCCCGGCCGCTCGCGCGGTCCGGTTCACCGGCAGGTCGTCCGGGCCGATGTGGCGCTGGCGTGCGCCGAAGACGTTGAGCGGTTCGAGCAGCCGGTTCGACTGTCCGGCGGTGAGCGCGACGACCCCGACGGTCGCCGCGGTGACGCCGGCCACGAACCCACGGCGTGCGATCCGCTGACGCGGTCCGGGGAGCGCGTGGTCGTGCTCCGGCCGGGAGGCACGACCCGTCCCCGTCCCGTCGGCGCCGTCCCCGAGACCCGCGCCCAGCGACAGATCAGGCGCCGCGGACGCCGAGTCCGGTCGCGCTGCCCGAGTCTCGGCAGCACCCGCCGGCGCGGCCGGCGCAGCCGGGCCGTCCACCCACCGCAGCAGGCGGCCGGTCAGGCCACGGGGGTACGAGCCGACCGCCTGCTCGTCCGCAGTGCGCTCGCCCAGGGCGGGGCGGGCCTCCCGGCCCTCCGGCAGCAGCTCGCTGCCCACCGTCGGGTCCGCGACGAACCGGCCGTCCGCGTCGTAGGCGTCCCGTGCCCGCCAGTAGCGCGCGATGATCGGCAGCTTCGACGCGATGTGCACGATCAGCGACCCGATGATCACGTACGCCATCGCGTTGTGCACCTGACGGAACGGGAACGGCCACGGGTACCACTGGTACGTGTTGAGCAGACCGGTGCCGACCTGCACGATCGACGCGGACACGAGCACGGCGATCGACAGCCGCTCGAGCAGGTGCAGCACGCCGCGCACGGGCGGCACCTGAGCCAGCGCGGGCATGACGACGTTCAGCTTGGCGAGGAGCAACGGGATGATCGCGATGCCCGCCGTGATGTGCAGGCCCTGCGTGAACTGGTAGAGCTGCGTCGGCCGGGTCGGGAAGCGCATCCAGGGCAGCGGGTCCTGCAGCAGGTGGCTGTAGACGCCGGTACCGAAGCACACCACGAACGCGACTCCGAGCAGGCGCCCCCAGACCACCGCCGAGCGGGCGTTGCGGTTCGGCGAGGCCATCACTGCCCGTGCGTCCAGCAGGACCCGTCGGACGATCGGTAGCCTCGGGGCACCATGAGCAGACGACCGCGCGCCGCCTCCGTCCCGACGTCCGCGATCGTCTCGACGGTCCTGTCCGTCGTGGGCGTGCTGGCGCTGGCGGGTGTCATCGCCTTCGGCATCACGCATCTGGGGTTCCTCCGTGCCGGTCATCGTGCACCATTCGTCGCCTGGACGCTCATCGCTTGGACGGTCTTCGCCGGAGCAGCCCTCGCGTTGCGCTTCGTGCCCCGCGAGTGGATGACCCGGATCGTCCTCGGCGGTGCGGTCGTGGTCGGGGTCGCGGCGCTCGTCGGTCCGCCGAACACCAGTACCGACTCTGCCCGGTACGCCTGGGACGGCATCGTGCAGCACGCCGGGATCTCCCCCTACGCGTACACGCCGCAGTCGAACGCGCTGGCCGACCTGCGCCCGGACTGGCTCTTCCCGGACAAGATCGACGGCACGTGCGAACCGCTCGAGCCCCGGATGCGCGGCCTCGGCGACGGTGCTGACGGCCACTGCGTCGCGATCAACCGGCCGGACGTCGTGACGATCTACCCGCCGATGGCGCAGCTGTGGTTCGCCGGGGTCCGTGCCTTCGTGCCGGCCACCGCGCAGTACATGCCGTTCCAGGTCGCCGGGCTCCTCGTCTCGCTCGGTGTCACTGCCGGTCTGGTGATGGTGCTCCGCCGCATCGGTCGGCCGACCTGGTGGGCGGCGCTCTGGGCGTGGTCGCCGCTCGTCGCGTCCGAGGCGGTGACGAACTCGCACGTCGACGTCCTCGGCGCCGCACTGGCCACCGCGGGAGTCGTGCTCGTCGCCTTCGGTCGGCCGGTCTGGGGCGGGATCGCCCTCGGCGCGGCGACGGCCACGAAGCTCATCCCGGCGATCGTCTACCCACCCTTGCTGGGTCGGCGGCGGTACTGGTGGGCGATCCCGGTGGGCATCGCGACCTTCGCGCTGCTGTACGTGCCCTACGTGATCAGCACCGGTGTCAAGGTCCTCGGGTATCTGCCGGGCTACCTGTCCGAGGAGGGCTACGAGGACGGCTCCCGCTTCGCCCTGGTGTCGTACGTGGTCCCCGGCGACGCCGCGACGGTCGTCGTCGGGCTCGTGGTGCTGCTGGCCGCGGTGGTCTCCTGGCGCCTTGCCGACCCGGCACGGCCCTGGTCGGCCGAGGTGTTCATGATCGGTGTGACCTTCCTGGCCGTGACCCCGCGCTACCCCTGGTACGCGCTGCTCCTCATCCCGTTCGTGGTCCTCTCCGGCCGGTGGGAGTGGATGGCGCTGAACCTCGCCATCGCCCTGCGCGGGGTGTGGCCCTCGGCGCCGGCGTTCCGGTGGTGGCTCCTCGCTGCGGTGCTCGTGATCCTGGTCGTGACGCTCGTCCGGACCCGGCGCGAGGACTGGGTGCGCTGGGGGCGTCGACTCGACCCGCGCAGACGAGCCCGCGTCAGCGCGGGGTGACCTTCCCGACGAGCCCGCGTCAGCGCCGCGGAGCCGCCCAGCCGTCCCGTCGGCGGGGCGCGGTAGCATCGGCCGGGTGACGGCACGGATCCTGCCCTCGACCGGCCTGCTGCGCCGGGTGCGCAGCGAGTCGCCGGCCCTCCCCCCTCGACCCGAAGACGACCCCGGCCTGGTGGACCGGTTCGCCCGGCGCGCCGTCGACCTGCGGGTCTCGCTCACCGAACGGTGCAACCTCCGCTGCACGTACTGCATGCCGGCGGAGGGCCTGCCGGTGATCCCGTCG